>JABHFC010000297.1 GCA_018676275.1 Gammaproteobacteria bacterium
AGTTATAAATAATTAGTTTATCGAAATATATTTTTCAAGTAGTCTGAATTTTGTGCCTGATTATTACTTTCGCAGGTGCTACAAATCAATTTGAGAAGTAAACCAAAAACCGGGGAAGCTAAAACTAAGTGATTTCATCCTTTCATACGGTTATTAAAACAAAGCTTCATCCGCCCGCATATCGTTCTCAACTTGTTGTTCGAAACCGTCTGATTGAACGCTTGGTAAATGACAGCAAAGTGAAGTTAACTCTTGTCGCTGCTCCGGCGGGTTTTGGAAAAAGCACATTACTGGGGCAGTGGTTTGAAAAACTGGTTAGTGACGAACTTTGCTGTTGGTATTCTCTCGATCAAGCTGACAACGAACCAGCTAGTTTTTTACTACACTTTATTGCTTCGATAAGAACTTCTTTACCAGATTTTGGAGCCGAAGTTTTGCAACTAATGGAAACATCTATCGTTGCCGACATTACAGACACGCTTGCTTTGCTAATTAATGATCTCGTTGATAACACTCAAACCCTTAATCTTTTTGTCGATGACTATCATTTCTCAAACTCTGATCAAATAAATCAATTTATTGAGCTACTAATAAACCTCTCCCCGGCTAATTTCCATTTAATCCTTGCAGGAAGAATGAGACCAGCATTGCCATTATCAGATTTAAAAGTACGTGGTGAGTTGAATGAGATTACTGCTACTCATCTTCGTTTCGAAAATGAAGAAGCAAGAGCATTTATGAATGATGCTCATTCGTTAAATCTTTCCAATGATCAATTGGCAAGCCTTTATGAGCATAGTGAAGGCTGGGTGGCAGGACTTCAATTGGCCTATCTGTCCCTGCGTGATGTTGAGGGTAGAGATGACTATATCGATTCTTTTTCCGGCAACCTGCGTGATATCGCAGACTACCTGGCGGTGGATGTACTAAATCAACAACCTGAAGAAATTAAAAATTTCCTCCTGCGTACATCCATATTACAACGAATGAATGCCGATGTGTGTACCTCTCTGACCGGCCTTGAGGATTGCCAGCTATTGCTTGATAAACTGGAAGAACAAAACCTGTTTATTTTACCTTTGGACAGAAAGAGACAGTGGTACCGCTACCATCATCTATTCCATGAATTTTTGCTGGGTCAATTAAGGCGACAATTTCCCGAACAGATAGTAAATTTGTACAACAAGGCAGCTGACTGGTTTGACGCAGAGGGCTTTACCGGAGAAGCGGTTGATTATTCTCTCTTATCAGGGGATATGAATCTTACGATAAAACTTGTTGAATCCCAGGTTGAAGAAGAAATGATGGCGGGCCGAATGACACGCGTTAATAACTGGGTCAATCGCATTCCTGAACAAGTTCGCAAATCTCATCCCAAGCTTCTAATCGCAAAATGTACTGCGCTATTCCATATGAACCGTGCCGACCAGGCAGAAGAAACTCTTACTTTACTCAAAGAAAATCATGATCCATCTGATAATTTTTTGAAAAATAAAATAGCGGTTCTTGACGCCGGTATCGCTATTTCCAGAGATGATATCAATAATATTCTTTCGCCGCTATCGGACGTAAAAGAGCTGCCTTCTAATTTTGATAACGGGATCATTGGAAATATTCGCGGCTACGCATTATCGGAATTGAGCAATTATGGTTTAGCACTGCAATCATTAAACGACGCGCGCCATTATCACAAGTTAAACGGCTCAGAATTTGGTGTTGTATATACTGACTGTTTCCTTGGATTTATAGATCTTGCCAAGGGCAACCTGCAAAAATGCTACGATCGGTTTGGCGCCTATGGATCAGAAGCGGGTAAATCGATTGAAACTTACGTGGCTCCTGTTCCCAAAATTATGCAAGGTGTAGTTTTATACGAGTGGAATGAACTGGATAAAGCGCTGAAACTTCTTAAGGCAAACCTTCCATTGATAGAACAGGTAGGACATATCAAATTACTTACACTGGGCTATATTACCCTGGCAAAGATATATGGCGATAAGAATGATCATATTAGTGCTAGTCGTTATTTCGATTATATCTACACATTAGGTGAGAGCCGTGGCATACCCTATATACGATTAAAATCACTAGTTGAATCCGAACGGGTTCGTTATCTAATTGGCAACAGGAGGGTCAACGAAGCTATAGATATTTCCATTCCGATGGATATTGATATGGAAGTATCCTCGCCTGTTATACCTGAAGGTTGGGAACGGATTGCCTGTTTGAACCTGCTAATCTGGTCACGCCTACAAATAGCTAGTGGGATGGCCCAACGCAGTTTGCCGGTATTAAGTCAACTTGAAAAACTCGCAGATAAAGTAAATCGATATAAACGAGTGATTGAATGCAAAATATTACAGGCTATTGCCTTATTAAAGATTGATGAGAGAAACTCTGCTGAAAAATACTTGATTGAAGCGCTAAGACTCTCCTGCCCGAACCAGGCGATTCGTACTTATTTTGATGAAGAGAGTGAAATATCGGAATTACTGGCACACATAATTAGCAGACCGGATATCAATTCAGACAGAGATTTGCACACATATATTGAGAAATTATATGAGGCCTTATCTCATAACAGTTCTGAAGAACTTATATTAAAGAACACAAGCGATACATCCAATTTGGTTGAACCCTTGAGTCAGCGCGAAATTGATATATTGCAATTAATTGCAGCCGGACAATCAAACCGTGTTATTGCTGACAAACTTCACATCAGTGAGAATACTGTAAAATGGCATATAAAGAACATTTTCGGAAAGCTAAGTGTCAATAAACGCGCAGCAGCCGTCGTGATGGCACAACAACTGCGTTTACTAAATTGAGTTTCTCTTTTTTATAACGGATATTTTCAGATCGACTACCCAATGGGGTGGTGTTATAGCTATTCCACAGCAGTATATTCCCCCTGTATTTTAACTTTCAGTATCCAAAGTCAAACAAGCACCTTCGATCCGGGAATAACTTGATGTCCAGAATTTATGTTCCATTTAACTTCACCCGCATCCGCTGCTGGTCTGAATACACCATGCAGTGTTGTGCAGTGCTATTTATGTTCTTTTTCATGCACACTGGTGCTGTTCTTGCGCACAGCAACCACCCTCTTGGGAAACGGCAGCTTGAGTGGCAGCCGGATGCAAATATCTCTCGCACCCTGACCATGAATATAGATTTTCACGGTGGTGACTGGTTCGTGGCCTGGAGAGCACCCGGGCGTGTTGAGCAACGTGATGGTCGTCAATGCCTGGTAGGACCTTATTTTTTCTTTGACGTTGATGATAACTTTGCATTTAATATCGATGAAACCGTGACGCTTGAATTACTGTTTGATCGCAGTGGAACAGATGGTTTCAATCTTTCCTATGACCACGTGGTCAACCCCACGGTAAAACAAGTCCGCCTTGATCCGGATTACAAGGAACGTTGGCAACGGGTAACCGTGCAATTAGAGCGTGCACGCCTGGCAAATCGCAAATACGAAAAGACAGACTTCGCCATCGGTGCGCTTGGTGCCAAACACCCGCAGCCGAAAGATGTAAATGGCGAACTTGTCCTTTGTGATTTGAAAATCAGACGTGAAAATAAAGTGCCGGCAATCGAGCCGGCAAATGGATTTCTTGAGTTAAGCATCCGTAACGAAGACGGCTCGGCAGATTCCGTTAGAGTGGGGTTATATGACGCTGAGGGTGGGAGTCCTCTGGCGAGCGATGACGCCGTGACCCTGGAACCTTTTTCATCGCCATTCAAGCAATGGCCCCTGATCAATGCGGTCAAGGGCTGGCCGAGTGATGGTCGTTATGTTTTTTATGTGGACGGGATGTATAAAGCGCCAGTACCTGAAGGCAGCTATGACCTCGTAGTCTACAAAGGCCCTGAATATCGTATCGTTCACCGTAAAATAAAGATTGAGGCAGGCAAAACCCATAATGTGAATGTCAAATTGAAACGCTGGATAGACATGCCCGCCATGGGTTGGTATTCAGGGGACGCTCACATTCATATTGCCCGACCGGATACCTCCAAAAACAAGAGCACCCTTGCTTACACGCAAGCTGAAGATATTCATGTTTCCAATCTATTACAGGTAAGCAATGTCGCCTTAGGTGATCATTACCCTCAGTATGCCTTTGGCCATGCAGGACACTTTGTCGAGTCTAATCATGCCCTGGTATCGGGACAGGAATCACCCCGTTCATCACATCGCGGTCACAGTATTGGACTGAACAGCAGCAAATACATATGGACAAAGGAGGATTATTTCCTTTACAACACCATTGCAAAGCGCATCCACGAGGACGGCGGACTCTGGGGTTACGCCCATGTGGCTATTGATGCATTTAATGTCCGTTATGGCCTGGCACTGGATATGCCCTTGGGAGTTGTCGATTTCCTGGAAATATTGCAAATGAGTATGCTTGATACCAGCTATCTATATGACTTCCTCAACCTGGGTTACAAATTACTCCCGGCAGCCGGGTCTGACTATCCCTTTATACATATGGCAGGCAGCGAACGTATCTATGCGAAGCTTGGCGGAGCGTTTTCTCCGCAAGCCTGGTTTGATGCCTGGCGTAGCAAACGTTCGTTTGTCTCTAATGGACCTGTCATTGATTTCACAGTTAACAAAGATTCTGAAAGGGTTGAATTCAATCTGCACCGAGGAGACACAGTAAATATTTCAGTAAGAGCGTCAATTAACCCCGACATCGGTGATTTGGCAAAACTCGAACTCGTCGTTCTCGGAAAAGTTGTCAAAACAATCACCTCTGATAGTGGAACAGAATCGTTGGCACTTGACTACGACTTCCAGCCACATGACTCCCAATGGTTGGCTATTCGCACTTATGGAAAAGAACAGGCTGTCGCACACACAGCCCCGATCTATCTATATGTCGATGGTGATCAGCGTTTTTGGAACCCCGGCCTGGCTAAAGATATTGCATCAAAATATATCGATGTATTGAACGAGTTTAAATCTTCTACCCCGGTTCTGGATGAAGACTGGGAGAGATTTGATGTTGAAGATGTTCTGATGCCTAGTTGGAATGCCAGTAAAGAGGAATTGGATAAACGCATCGATGAGGCAATTGGCATTTACAAAAATCTAATCCGGGAGGTCACAGGATTAGAAGATAGAAAGAGCAAGTAACAATTCACTGGAACAAGTCTGAACTTTTACCCATGAAGGGAAATCGGTTGTTGTGACGGCACAACAACTACATGTAGTCGACTAAAATATCCTTTAATACCTGTTTTTTCCTTATTACTACCCAATTGGGTGGTGAGTCACGCGCCCAACAACAGTATATTTCTGACAGGTTTTCATATCGAAAACTCAGAATCCATCCATATGGGGAATTACCTATGTTCAGAATCACTACCCGACACCAGGTTCGAAAAATAATAGCCATTATTTTACTAACTACCTTTTATGCGACTACAGCAATAGCTCAGGCAGTGCTGGAAGAAG
>JABHFC010000298.1 GCA_018676275.1 Gammaproteobacteria bacterium
CAGATCCAAAAACAACATTTTTGAAACTTGTCGGTGCAAGAAATATCGAAACTGGTTTTGCCAGGCGTGTCGATAACATACGTATGCAAGGTAAGGCAGCAAAATTACATCTTGCTCTGCAAGGGCTACCAGAATTCAATGGTATAGCGGAAACTCAACTGGGTAATCGCCTGATCATTGCGCCTTCCCTGAACTATGTGGAGCAGGCTTTTGATCATTCAAAGTATGGAGAGTACTCAAATGATCCGGCCATGGAAATTAGCATACCTTCTATGCTGGATGACAGTCTCGCCCCCTCGGGAAAACATGTTCTCTCCGCGATCGTTCAATATGCACCTTATGAACTTCGAGCTGGTTGGGAGTCTCAACGCGATACTTTTAAGAATCTGCTTATAGAAAAACTGGCCGAGTATGCGCCCGGAATCAAAGACCAAATTATCGCATCTGAATTGTTAGTACCCCCGGATATAGAAAAAGAATTCCATATTCATGGCGGTCACTGGCACCATGGTGAATACACCCTGGATCAATTTATGATGCTGCGACCGGTTCCCGGTGCGGCACAATATTCCACACCAGTGGATGGTTTGTATTTATGTGGTGCGGGTTCACATCCAGGCGGAGGCGTAATGGGTCTCGCCGGGCGCAATGCCTCTACTGAAATACTAAACAGGGAGGACAAATCATGAGTGTAAGAGAAGCTGATAAACGTGTTCTCACCACACCTTTTTATTCGCGTGCCTCTGCACTTTGTCAAACCAATCTCTGGTCGGCCTGGAAGGCTTACACGACGGTAGATTGTTATTCCGTAATTGAGGAGGAGTATTTTTCGATTCGAAATGCGACTTCTGTATTTGATCTAACACCGATGACCAAGTATCGGATAAGTGGTAAGGATGGACTCGCCTTTTTAGACAAATTGATGACGCGAAAGATGAGTAAGCTGACACCGGGGCGGGTTATGTACGGTGTCTGGTGTAATGACCTCGGCCATGTTCTTGATGATGGAACCGTTTTTCACCTTGAAGAAAATATATGGCGCTTATGCTCCCAGGAACGGCATCTTGACTGGTTGTTGGCGACTGCCATGGGTTTTGATGTTGAGATAGAGGACGAAACCGATGATATCGTCGGATTGGCAGTGCAGGGGCCGACATCATGCCAGACATTAAAAGCGATGAAGCTGGATGGCGTCGAGAATCTGAAACCTTTTCAGATGAAGTTCTTTCCTTTTGAGGGTACTGAACTGCTGGTTTCGCGAACGGGTTTTACCGGTGATTTGGGATACGAATTGTGGGTCACGCCGGAGTATGCAGAAACACTATGGGATGTTCTGTTCGAAGCTGGTAGTCCCTTTGGGATTTTACCGATTGGCTCTCATGCCCTGGAAATTGCTCGAATTGAAGCTGGTTTTATCCAGGCAGATGTTGATTTTGTTCCAGCCCTCAATGTTGTTCGTGCAGGAAGGGGTCGTTCACCAAAGGAACTGGGTCTGGACTGGCTCGTACATTTTGATAAGCCCGTGTTTAACGGCAGAAAAGCATTATTAAAAGAAAAGCAGCAAGGTTCCAGGTATCGTTTTGTGCGCCTGGATATAGAGGGTAATAAGCCGGCAAATAAATCATTTATTTACAATGCCAAAAAGGAGATTGTCGGACACGTTACTTCCGCAGTCTGGTCCCCCAGTGCCAAGAAAAATATAGCGCTGGCATCTCTTGATATGCCCTGGGGCCGTGCTGATGATGAATTGTACGCGGAGATCTATTACAAGCGTGAGCTGCAATGGAACCGGGCATTGGCTCGATGTCAGGTGGTAAACGGCGCATTTTTTGATCCACCCCGACGTCATGAAACCCCACCATCAGGTTTTTAGTTGAAAGGGGTGGTTTTGACAGACAAAGTTTTACCGGCACTGCCTGATTGATAGTAAGGTAAAGCAGTGTGTAATAAGAAGCAGCTAATTTCATTCCGGTGCGAAAAACAAGCATAGTTAATTAATATGAAAATGACTGACAAGGGTAGCGTTGAAGAGCTTCATGCTTTTCTGAAAAAACACCCCGACATAAAAATGATAGAAACCCTGTTGCCAGATATAAACGGCATATTGCGGGGAAAGCGCATCGGTAGAGCAGAGTTTGAAACGCTATACAATGCCGGCCTGAAGACCAATGCTTCGATGCCATTTGTTGATAGCCGCGGAGAGTTAGCGCTTGAAATTGGTATTGGTACCCGGGATGGCGATCCCGATGTTATGAGTTACCCGGTCAGGGATACGATCTCACCAGTTCCCTGGCTTGATTCTCCGATTGCACAGGTCTTTACTTCACTGGCCAATTTTGATGGCTCCCCCTGTATTTTAGATCCTCGTTATGTATTGCAACGAACTTATGAGCAAATTAAAAACTCCGGGTTTAATGCAGTTGTTGCTACTGAATTTGAGTTTTATCTACTCGAAGAAGGTAATAGTGCTGTGCCAAAAGCAAAGCTGGGAAGTATTCCGGGGACAAATCTAAAACAGGGTGGATTGCAATACTCTTCCATGGAAGAGCTGTGGGAAAACGATGCGCTTTTGATGGAGATACAGCAGAATTGTGAGTTACAAAATATTCCGGTGACAACAGCGCTGTCAGAATTTGCGCCGGGACAATTTGAGATAAACCTTCACCATGTTAATGATCCCCTTCTCGCCTGTGATCAGGGCGCAATGCTTAAACGTATTATTAAGGGAACTGCATTTAAGCACGGAATGGGAGCCTCTTTTATGGCAAAACCTTTTATGGACTATTCCGGAAGCGGGTTGCATATCCATACGAGTTTGTATGATGAAGAAGGCAATAATATTTTTGCTGACAGCAGTTCAAAAACAATTCCTGCAATCTCGAGTAAAATGAAACATGCGATTGGCGGTCTACAAAAAACCATGGCAGATGCGATGGCTATATTTGCACCCAATGCGAACTCTTATCGACGATTGCAACCTTTCTCTTTCGTCCCACTTGCTCCTGTCTGGGGATACAACCATCGAGGTGTTGCCTTGCGCATACCAGTTTGTGATGCCAAAAACATGCGAGTAGAACACAGGGTTGCCGGTGCTGATGCGAATCCTTACCTGGTGATGGCCGCATTACTTGCAGGAATTCATTATGGAATTACAAATGAGTGCGAGCCCACTGAGATGATTGCAGAAGGAACAATGGAGGAGGATCAGCAAGTGTCATTACCCATCCGTTGGGAGGCTGCGCTTGAAAAGTTTGAAAGCAGCGAAATATTACCAAAATACCTGGGCGAGGAATTTTGTCGATTATTTGCACTTGCCAGGCGTAGTGAATGTGATCGATTTCAGGCACAGATTAGTAATCTTGATTACGAGTGGTACTTAAGATCTGTCTAGCAAGTGAATACTTCAGATATATCAAAATTAGTTAAGAATCAGCCCGGGGGTCACTCTCTGGGGCAGGCATTTTATAAAGACCCGGACATCTATCAGCGTGAAATAGAGCGAATCTTTATGAAGTCCTGGCTTTATGCCGGACATACCAGCCAGGTTCCCAATGTCGGAGACTACTTTTTATATGAACTGGATAATGAATCGGTCATCGTTATTCGGGAGACTGTAGACAGTATTAAAGGCTTGCTAAATGTATGTCGTCATCGAGGCTCCCGGGTGTGTCTCAGTGCAAGTGGAAACGCAAACTTACTGGTTTGCCCATATCATGGCTGGACTTATGAAAAGAATGGCCAGTTACGGGGTGCGAGTCATACCTACCCGGGTTTCAAGAAATCGAAGTACCCTCTCACACCGGTTAATTTAAAAGTTTTCCATGGCATGATTTTTATTAACTTTGATAAAGATCCCATATCATTTGATCCTGTTGAAAAAGATATGGATGAATGTCTGCAACCCTATCGCCTGGATAAAGCAAAAGTTGCCCACACAGAAAGTTACCAGATAAAGGCAAACTGGAAGCTGGCAGTGGAAAATTATTGTGAATGTTATCACTGTGTTCCTTCTCATCCCGAATACGCGGAAGCCCACGGACGTTCTTTCCCGCGCAGGGATATGGAGGAAGCTCTGCAGGAGGTATTCCAAAAAGGTGAGCTGGTCGGATTGCCAGAACATAATATTAATTATGACTGGTTGGATTCCGGTGGTGTAGGCATTGATCGAAGCTTCGATCGCTATCCACTTCTCAAGGGCTTCGTCACAGGAAGCCGAGATGGTAAAGCAGTGGCACCCCTGTTAGGGGAGATAAAAGGCTACGATGGTGGCGCTACAGATATGCATATTGGTCCACTTACTTTTTACCTGGCCTATTGTGATCATGTTGTGGTTTATCATTTTAAGCCGGTCACAATCGATAGCGCCGAATGTGAAATTACCTGGCTGGTTAACGAGACGGCTGTAGAGGGTAAAGACTATAAACCTGATGATTTAATCTGGTTATGGGACATAACAACTATTGCAGACAAACGAATTATTGAAGATAACCAGAAAGGTGTAAATTCTAGATACTATGAACCGGGACCCTTTACGGAAATGGAAGTTTTCGAGCAGGGTTTTATTGACTGGTATCTGAGTAGTATGAAATAGAAATTTACAGGGGGGTTCGAATAAATTACCAGAACCAGTTTTTAATCATGAACTGGAAAAGAAAACTGTGCTTTCTCTACCGTATCATCCGGCCAACGTTGTGAGACAGTTTTTCGTTGTGTGTAAAAGCGTACCGAGTCAGGGCCATAGGCACTGAGATCACCGAACAATGATCTTTTCCAACCACCAAAACTGTGAAAAGCAGTTGGCACCGGCAGAGCTACATTGACACCTACCATGCCGACTTTGATGTTGTCGGTAAAGTAACGGGCAATACCTCCGTCACGGGTAAAGATACAGGTGCCATTGCCATATTCATGATCGTTAATAAGTTGCATGGCATGTTCCATTGAGTCTGTGCGTAACACACATAAAACAGGCCCAAAAATCTCTTCCTGGTAAATACGCATATCAGCTTTCACATGATCAAATAAACAGCCACCAAGAAAAAAGCCCTGTTCATGACCTGCAACCGATAATGTTCTGCCATCTACGAGTAGTTTTGCGCCTTCTTCAACGCCGAGATCTACATAGCCGCGTACTTTCTCGTAATGAGCCAGGCTAATCAATGGACCCATTTCATTACTGGTATCCGTACCGGGACCAATCTTAAGACCGCTAACTCGTTCTGACAGTTTTTCTACCAGTTCGTCAGCTACTTCATCGCCGATGCAAACAGCAACCGAAATCGCCATACATCTTTCTCCACAGGATCCGTAAGCGGCTCCCATCAATGCATTAACGGTATTTTCCATATCCGCATCGGGCATAATAATCGCGTGATTTTTGGCTCCTCCCAGTGCCTGTACCCGTTTGCCGTTGGCAGAACCAGTTGAATATATGTACTCAGCAATCGGTGTTGAGCCGACAAAACTGATGGCTCTGACATCGGGATCAGTTAACAGAGCATCCACCGCTTCTTTGTCACCATTAACTACATTGAAAACCCCATCTGGCAGACCGGCCTGGGTAAATAGATCTGCAATCATCAAAGCGGCGCTGGGATCTTTTTCAGACGGTTTTAGAATAAAGGTATTGCCACAGGCAATGGCCATTGGAAACATCCACATTGGCACCATGGCCGGAAAGTTAAATGGTGTGATCCCGGCGACAACGCCGAGAGCCTGAAATTCAGACCAGCTATCTATATCAGGGCCAACATTTTTTGAATGCTCGCCTTTTAAAAGTTCCGGCGCGGCACAGGCATACTCAACAACTTCAACACCGCGTATAAACTCACCTTTGGCATCATCCAGTACTTTGCCGTGTTCCTCGGTAATGAGGGCAACTATAGAATCGGCATTTTCTTCCAGTAGCTGCTTGAACCTGAACATGATTCGCGCACGTTTCAGAGGAGGGGTGTCACGCCATGTCGGGAAAGCTAAAGACGCTGCCTCTATTGCCTGTTTAATTGTTTGTTTATCA
>JABHFC010000299.1 GCA_018676275.1 Gammaproteobacteria bacterium
AGAACAGATGCATATAGTCGGATTCTCGTTGTCCACCTTTAGCTTTAACTATCTTTGCAAGTAGTCTTCTGTTTGCCGGGCTCCAGCGTTCGATACCGCCTAGCTGTACGATTAATGGTGCCCACCGTTCCCATGCCTGCCTTTCGTCTGTGGACAATACAGGTAATTTTCTTATTCCCAGTCTGGCTAGTGCTTCGCTGATACAAATACGTATACCTTTTTCTCGATCAGCCCCAAAACGACTTGCCAGGTAATTGGAAATGCCGGGCGCAATATTCCAGGACATTGGAAACAGATCTTCATTTATTTTTTTAGGATCAAGTTCAAAATACATGTAATCCTCAGCCAGCCTGGTTAACGTATCCAGATTGCTTCTATGTCCTGGCTTGCGCTTCATTGTCGCCAGTTCCTTACGGATCACATGTAATGTTTCTCTATTTCTGGGGCGAAAACCGAGTTTGTAATAAAACCACCAGACACCTGAAAGTAAGCCTTCCTTATTACCATGGCCCAATTGATAGTTGTCCAGCACAAATGTTTTGATACCAAATAGCCGATAGGTCATTGTCAGTGCGCGGGCATATATCATGGCTGCATCGGCACCTCTAAAACTGGAAAACGTGTTGAAAGATACTTCTGCCATTTCACCGATGACACTTACCTGAAAGTAACCTGTAGGCACACCATTTTTAAGATTTAGAAAACCATATAAACCGGGTAGTAAGTAACGGCGCTCCGGGATAGTGCCAATACATATAAACTGAAGACCATCACCACAATCAACCAGGCGAACGTCTTTCTTCGAACCATAGGAAAACGCATCAATATCACGCTCATGGGTCACCATTGCTGTTCGAGCAAGACCGATCAGTTTTTCTCCCTCTGATTCAGATACCTTGCGAATATGAACTGGATGATTATTGATGACTTGTCGAAGGTCGGGGCGTTTAGGTTTTTTTGTGTCTTTTACATAAGAAACTTCTTTATTCAAATACCGGGCACGGGTCATCGAAGGTGTATCCGGGCCGGGCATAAGCCTGAAGGGCAGGTTCAATTTATCGTGCAGGGTTTCACGCTCGAAAGAGTTTCTGTATATTTTGTTGATTCTCTTAACCAGGAATTCAGCTTCGGTTTCATTTTCACCTTTTAATCGTTGTAACCATTCCTTTGCGCTGTAATCAAAATCGTCAAACAGGCTGCTTTCACCCAAACTGACAAGTAGCGGCATGATCTCCATTAATTTTTCCGGATCCTCAACTTCAGGCCAGTCAATTTGTAGATATTTGCCCCAGTGACGTGTCAGCCAGCTAGCCATCGGATGGAAAAAACGGTAATCAATTGGTGTGCCCGCAATACCGGAGCTGGCAAGTTCATTTTTGTATTTTCGCAAATCACTGCGGGAAGAAAACTCGCTCATACACTTCTCAACCTGCGTGAGAATCTCGGCGTTGTCGGGATAGGCGCGTAAGAAACATAGCATATCGTGAAAACGCTCGATCGATTCTGAATCTGTAAATCGTTTTCTTTGCAGAGTTCGCAGCAATTGCAATTTTTCCTGCTTGCTCTGCTGATCACGCAGGTTTCTGAGTTTTTCCAGTTGGGTAAGCATAATTATTGAACTCATAGATGTTCCCTTTACATTCTTGCGGTTTCTAATTCTTGGAAAAGCAGGCTGAGAATACCATGATCAATGTCAATATTTGACTGATTTTGCTCAATTCACCTTGGCAGTTAGTTAGGAGTGAAATATGCTGTGTTACAGGCGACACTTAACTAAGACGAAATAGAAAATACTGGACAGGTGATAATTATGAGATCAAATGAAAAATTCCCTCTTATGTTTCTGTTAATTTCCATATTTTTTGCAAGCATTAGCAATATTTATGCTGCTGATAATGACAAGTTTAAAGATGTGGTAATAAAAACAATCGAAGTTCGGGATGGCATATACATGTTAATGGGTGCAGGTGGAAATATTGGTGTTTCGGTTGGCGAAGACGGTGTCTTCTTGATTGATGATCAATTTGCGCCACTTACGGAAAAAATTACGGCGGCTGTGGCAAAGTTATCGGATCTGCCAATAAAGTTTTTAATTAACACACACTGGCATGGTGATCATACCGGCGGCAATGAAAATCTCGGCAAGGAAAATGTATTGATTGTTGCTCATGATAATGTACATGCGCGTATGAGCGTTGATACCCTGAATGCCTTTGGTTCTACCACACCGGCTTCTCCAAAAGCGGCACTGCCTGTAATAACCTTTAATGACACTGTTACCTTCAGATTAAACGGTCATGAAATCAGGGCTTTTCACCAGAGTAATGCGCACACTGACGGTGATAGCATTATTCAGTTCAAGGAAGCGAATGTCCTGCACATGGGCGATATCTTTTTTAACGGCTTCTATCCTTTTATTGATACAAGCAGTGAAGGATCAATTAACGGTGTAATTCGAACCGTCGAACACATCCTGGACATGGTCGATGATGAAACTAAAATTATTCCCGGCCATGGTCAGCTTGCAGACAAAAAGGCTTTAAAAAAATATCTGGAGATAATGACTATCATAAGGTCGCGTATGCAGAAACTAATTGATGAAGGAAAGAGCGTTGATGAGATTGTTGCAATGAAACCCTATGCTGATTACGACGAGAAACTCGGTGGTGGCTTTATGAAACCTGAACGCTTTATGCGTATTGTCTATGACAGTTTGACGCGCTAACTAAAGCCGGTAATCCGAATATAGCAATAATCGGGTGGTTTGCCTGAAACCGCCCGATTAATATGCAGGCTAAATATTGACAGGCATCCCTGATGAATACTGATTACGAGCGCATTGAGCGCGCTATTATTTATATCCAAAGAAATGTTGAGAAACAGCCAAATCTGGATGCTGTGGCTGATTACATCGGCCTGAGTCCATATCATTTTCAACGACTGTTCCAACGTTGGGCTGGCGTTACGCCAAAACGTTTCCTCGAGTTTTTAACAGTAAAACAGGCGAAAACAATGTTGCAGCTATCCATGAGTGTTATGGACACTAGCCTGGAATCTGGCTTGTCTGGCCCCGGACGTCTACACGATCAGTTTGTTTCAATTGAAGCGGTAAGTCCCGGTGAATATAAAAGCAAGGGGATGATGTTGGAAATTACTTATGCTTTTCATGATAGTCCATTTGGACAGGTGCTGTTGGCTACAACAGAAAGAGGGATCCTGGCATTATCATTTGTCGACGATACAAACAGGCAGTCTGAACTGAATAGATTGAAAGAAGAGTGGAGTAATGCACGTTTTATTGAAGAGAAGATTAAAAGCAAACGATTG
>JABHFC010000300.1 GCA_018676275.1 Gammaproteobacteria bacterium
AACACGATGGATAAATGAAACACGAGCGCAGTCGCCAATGCCAAATTAGCTTCAGCCTGAATTGCCTGCTGCAGGTAGGCCACAATTGCGGCTTCTACAATACCAAGACCCGCCGGGGCGCTGGGGACAGCGATCGCAAATGCCAGCACCAGGGTTAATAAGCATGCATCGGGAAAAGAAAACTGCGGAAAAATCAACGCGAACATCCAGTATACAGAGGTGACTGTGATCACCCAGATGACGAATGTCAACAACGCAAGTCTAAAGATCCTACGTCTATCACACTGCACACGTAGGGTAGCTAGAGCTTCCAGGATCCATTTATATATTTGCTTGTTAAGTCGTTTCCAATGCGCCAGAAGCAGGACGGCAAAAACCAATGCGAACATTAAACCGCCAACAAACAGCGCGGAGGTGGCAATTCCCTTATTTATGTAGGGTACAACAACCAATTGACTGGCAAAAATGCCCAGAATTAACAAAGCACATAAGTCCATTAACTTTTCTACAGCTGTGGCAGTAAGCAGTCGTGGCGTGGCAATAGCAAAGAGTTGTCGGGCGTAGGCAATCCTGGCCAATTCGCCAAGACGAAAGGGTAAGATGCCATTCATCCCGAAACCGATGATAACGATTACCAATGCCTGCAACCGCTGTACCATAAGCAGTAGTGACAAGCGGGCGGCGTATATAGCGAGTACGCCAATATTCAAGATAACCACAACAATCGGGCCCTGAGGTGGTACGGCCTTGAATTGATCAATCAATAGTCTGAGCGAAATATTTTCTCTAAGCCAGATTATAATTAGAATGAGTACCGCGAAATTCACGATCAGGAAAATTTTCTTATGTCTTAATTCCAGCGATGGAAAGTGCGGCATTCAAAGCTCGAGTTGGCGAATACGCCATTTCAACTTAATACCTGCAACGGAATAACTAATGAACATCTTTCCCCAATTGGACTTACTTTTACCCTCTTCGCGAGGAAGATACAAGGCTGGGACCTCGACGATGGATGCCCCCTTTTTTTGTATAAAATGCAGTAGTCGAAAATAATAGTCGCCATAGCCGAAGAATATTTCATCCATCGGTAAGTCCAACAACATCTCGCGTCTTGCGCAATAATAGCCTCCGAGGTTGTCCTGAACCTGAGTATGGATCAGTAAGCGTAATGACCAGTTATAAAACATAGATAACAAGTAATGGGAGGTATCCACCATACTCCCGCCAGCGCAGAAACGAGAACCGCTAACAAAGTCGTATATATCACTTACATGCAATAATTTTGAAATTTCAACAGGATCGTGAGTTAAGTCGGAATCCATGACGACAATGCGATCACCTGATGCATGTTCAATGCCCGTGCGGATTGATTTGGCAAAACCTCTGTCCTCGGTTCTCAGAATTGTCTCAATCCGCGAGTCGCCTGCAAAGGTATTGCTAACTACATCCAATGTATTGTCAGGACTATTGTCGTCGACTACAATAATCTGATACTCCCAACCAGCAGGAATATTAACTGTTACAGCTTGGATAAGTTTTACAATGTTGGCTGACTCGTTGTAAGTTGGGAGAATGACTGAAACACTTGGGCTTTTCATACTAGTCAATCTTCCTTAAAGACAGGAACACCAGTCCACCTGCCTCACAAAGTTCAGCGTCACGCAGAATGTAACTACCAATGTAGGTGGCCGGTGACAAAATTATCTTGCGTATGCCCGGGAACAAGGTCCATCGATTGAAAATTTTCTTAGTGAAAAATTCAAGAATACTGAAAGGAACTAAAAAATCATTCATCAAGCAAACTTTTTGTGGGCCGTAGCTACGTACATCTTCCACCTCATATCCCGCCTCGGATATAATCTTCTGCCAGCCCTCTGGTGTATAAAAATGGTAATGGTCCCAGAAGCGATTAAAAAATCTCCTGAACTTCTTTTGTAGTTCCTGCATACCAAAGAAAGATAGAAATTGACTTCCCAGGGTATATTGCTCAAATTTATCCGATGGTACCGTCAAATACATTCGGCCATCGGGTTTTAATAATCGATATGCTTCATTGAGAATCGGTATGATATCGGGGATATGTTCGATGACACTATTTGACAATATAGTGTTATAACTTCCATCAGGCTTTGGAATATTATCGCCCTTACATTGAATCACCTCGGCGTAAGCTTCTAATTCACGAGCACGATCCAATTCATGTTGGTTTGGGTCGATACCGGTATCTACCTGCTCGACAAACAACATTTTTGCAAACAGACCTTCCCCACAACCTAAATCCAGTACTGGTCGTTCAAAAGTCTGTTCAGAGAGAATACGACATTCCATAATGCGTTCGAACGCAAGAGCGAGCGGTGCCATAGCGACGTAATCGTAGATGGGGTTTGTGTTGGTTTTAATATCAGGAGGCATAAAGAGTAAGCAATTTGTTTATAAATGACCAAGCCCTGTTAGCTGCGCACAAATATAGGTGATTTGTGGTGCAGTCAACGTCGGGTAGCTGGGTAAACTGATAACAGAAGACGCAAGGCTTTCACAAACCGGGAGCGAAGATTGGTCGAAGTAATCCAGTTGCGTCGGGGAGTAAAAACCAGGGCGTAATTCAATCCCAGCTTCAAGCATTTGAGTCAGTACTATATCACGCCCCTGAGGAAATATTTTTGGATCAAGTCGAACAGCAACTGCCCATACAACAGGCTCAACTTCGGGTAGAAATTCCTGCATAAGGACTCCAGGAATTCCAGACAATTTTTTCTGATAGGTGAGATAAACACGATCTCGTTCTGCAATGATCTTGTCTAGGTGTTTCAACTGGGCACAACCTAGAGCTGCCTGAATATTCGTCAGGCGAAAATTATGACCGGGTAATTCGTGCCAGTAATGCTTTTTACGCCTTAACCCATGGCTGCGATAGAGCATCATACGTTCATAAAATTCCTCATTAGCAGTAACCACCATA
>JABHFC010000301.1 GCA_018676275.1 Gammaproteobacteria bacterium
ATGCGCCATACGACAAACAATACAAACTCGCCCAAAATCATGCATCGAAGCAGGAATACCGAGCATACGACGGGTCTCAGAAAAACGACTGTCTGCGGCAACCACAAGCATGGGTCTAAGCTCCTGTCCATCATCCAGAATCACAGATGAACCTTGTTTATCTGTACTAACTGATGTCACAGCCGTATCTGTATAAAAATCCAACTCCTGAATATTTTTTGCTTCTTCATACAAAACCTTACGAATAACATGATTGGAGACTAGAAACCCAAGTGCCTCGATTGCTTCTCCCCGGGTATCGAAATCGAGACTGTAAGGTGAACTACCATCAAGCACGCGTGCTTCATGTATGCTCGAAATTTCCTGTCCAGGAATACGAGCCCAAACTCCAAGTTCATTAAGGATTCGTTGCGACAAATGAGTTAATGCAATATCGCGACCATCGAAGACGGGCTCGGATATAGACTGCAGAGATTGTTTTTCAATAATGGCAATGCGAAAGCCTTTATTCGCCAACGAGCAAGCGAAACTTAGCCCAGCTGGACCGGCTCCAATAATGACAATGTCGTAGTTTGTGTCTTTTGCTAAAAGTGATTGGCTGCCGGGCTTATTCACAGGGATCGCACTCCACAGATAAGATTATTATAAATTTCAGGGAGCCTAAGGCTGCAATCGATATCGATCTTTGATCTGAATCAATTCAGGGTAAGTGAGCTTGGCTGCTTAAACAGCCCGGGGAAATAAATGTATCTATATGTAAATCATTATAGGAGGGAGCGGCATATCAGCATTGAGTAAATCCACTCGTTTTAGCTTTATTTTATATCCTGAATCGGTCACTTGCAGGTGATGCTGATAGTTTCCGGCATAGACAGTTTGTTCCTTATAAAATAGCACCGCCTGAAAACTGGAATTGATTATGTAAGTGTCAGAATCGGTTTCGTACTTGTGCAAGTGAACATCTGAAATGATCCGGGATGAACGTACCGGGTATTGCATTGAGGGAGATAATTGATGATCAAAATTCCGTTTGCGTACTTCCATCAAAGTTCGATCTTCATAAAATATAGAATCATGTGCTTCTGGATCTGTTTGTTCTGAATCAAGAGGCATCCAGTAGATCCCATCTTCAGTATAAAGTGATATCCACTTATCAAAGTCTGCAGAATTCAAATAACGGGCTTCAAGGTTCAGCAGGTTTTGAATTTCTGCCATATCAGGAGATTTGTTATTGTCACTCATGCTTCTCTACTCATGTAATTTAGCCAGGCCTTGTACTGGTTTCGAATAGCCAAATCGCTGGTGCCCGGTGCAGTGTCTTTATCATCATCTTTAATGTCCTGACCAAAGTATCTTTGTAAATCAATCCATTCAATGGATTTGGATTTGGCAGATTCCTGTATACGGTAATAACAATCCAGATCATCGGGGCCAACCATCGAGCCCGGCGAATTTATCAGACGTGAATATCGCAAGGTTCTTTGCAGCAATTTTTCTGGCGCACCCTTAAGACGAAAGGTCCAGGACTCGATTATTGTGCTATCAACACTGACGGGTCGCAGTACACGAATGGACTGGATACCATCACGAATGGTACTGGATGGATAACAACAGGCGTTATGTCTGTTGAAAGACAAAATCTCCTCTGTTCGCTCTTTGCCATAGGCCGAGTACATTGCCTCAAGGTATTCCGGGTACATTTCATAGTGACTGAAGATGCTCTTTTTCCCGCCCATATAACCATGGCCCTTGTCGAGTCCGGTTACTCCCATGCTGTCGAAAAAATCATAACTGCCAGCAAAAGGATCGATAATCTCCGCCTCAGGTGGCGGGCTTGTGCCTTCCGGCATTGTTGACAGGTAAGATCTGACAGCATCACTGGTACCTGCATGCGCACACATCGGATGCATCGCATCATGCAGATTTTCCAAAAAGAATTTCCAGTTACAGGGATGAATAAAACGATGGCAGTTAAGTCCCGTTACTTCTACTTCACCCTCCGGAGAACGATCACACATATTATCAATGGTGTCTGCAATCTCACCGAGGAAATCACTCAAATCTTCTACGTCTTCGGACAAACATGCAAAAACAAAGCCGCGGTATACTTCAACCCGCGGTAATTTCTTCATCGAGAATTCTTCATCGTTCTTATCAAATTCGGTATCTTTATACCCGCCGACATGAGGTATAGCATGTATTGAACCATCGGTTTTGTAGGTCCAGCCATGATATGGACATCGTAGTACACCGGCATTCCCACATTGTCGTTGAGTTACTATCGCACCCCTATGTCCGCAACGATTATGCAGTACGTGCAGAGACTTTGATTTTGCATCCCGGATAAGAATGACAGGATAGGTCCCAATGCTTGTCGTGTAGTAATCACCGGGGTTTTTAACCTGGCTTTCATGACCAACGTATATCCAGCTACGCCCCCAAATTCTTTCCATCTCCAGCTGAAATAATTCCTCGTCGACATAAACACTACTATGAACACGAGCGGGTTCTACCAGTTGCTGTATTTCATCAATACTTAAAGACATAGCAAATTATAAGTTTTTGTCAGTTTAGATGTAAGCATTCTAAGTGAAGGAAAGTTCATGTCTAGAAAAAAGGAAGCTTCATATTCGATCAGAAAAATACTGTCCCAATATATCGCCTTCCAATCCTAGGAAATCATCCTTACTCTGAACGAACGCCCTTTTAACTTTCCTTCAAGCAATTTCTTTAATGCGGCCTTCGCCGCATCACGATGAACTCCAACATAGGCACGCTTATCAAATATTTGTATTTTCCCTACCTGATTTCCTTCTATCCCATATTCTCCTGTCAGTGCGCCAAGAATATCGCCGGGGCGTAGTTTTTGCTTTTTACCCCCATCGATTTGCAAGCATGTCATAGTGGGTCGCACCGGAGATTCTTTCAGTACTGAGGACGACGGTAAAGAATCATTACCGATACTTCGATCCAGATATTCGCCAAGCAAGCTGACTTTGTGATTTTCTTTCTCACTATAGAGAGAATGAGCAACACCCTTGTTACCGGCTCGGCCAGTACGACCAATGCGATGAATATGTACTTCAGAATCACGTGCAATATGATAATTGATTACTGCATCAAGACTGTCGATATCGAGTCCACGAGCGGCAACATCAGTAGCAACCAGAATAGAAATACTTTTATTGGAAAATCGAACCAGTATTTGATCGCGATCTTTCTGTTCCAGGTCACCATGTAATGCGAAAGCACTAAAACCATAATGCGAAAGCCTATCTGCGACTTCCTGCGCGTCCTTCTTTGTATTGCAAAAAACCAGAGCCGACTCAGGCTGATGTTGTAAAAGCAGTAAACGTAATGCCGTCATACGATGTGCATCATCATCAACTTTATAGAAATGTTGTCGAATACTATTGCTATCATGTGTGGAATCTACCTTCACCATTACAGGTTTAACCATGACACGTTTAGCAATGGCGCCTATTTGATCTGGATAGGTTGCACTAAATAACAAGGTCTGCCGGGGTCTGGGAACCTTATCAATGATTGCATCAAGTGCGGGCTGAAAGCCCATTTCAAGCATACGATCAGCCTCATCCAGCACCAGCGTGCTTACAAAATTTAGCTTTAGATTTTCCTTGTTCAAATGATCTTCAACTCGTCCGGGCGTACCAACAATAATGTGTGCGCCCTTTTGCAATGATTCACTTTGGGAGCGCAGTGGCACACCACCACAGAGAGTCAAAACTTTTACATTTGGAGTTGTGCGGGCTATTTTTCGAATCTCTTTTGTCACCTGGTCAGCCAGTTCCCGGGTTGGACAGAGCACAAGTGACTGAATGCAATATCGCTCTACCTCAAGTTTCTCCAGCATGCCCAATGCAAAAGCAGCCGTTTTCCCCGATCCGGTTTTACCCTGCCCGATAACATCCTGTCCTGCCAGAATATGAGGCAAACTCTGAGCCTGAATAGCTGTCATTGACTCGTATCCCAACGAAGCTACGCTCTTTAATAAATTAGAGTTTAACGGAAGAGATGAAAAGTCGGATTGAGTCAATGAAATATTCCTGTGTTATTAAAGTAGGCAGTTAAAAAGATATTTATAAAGACACAAATATCTCTGCCTGAAGAAGCCAACGGTTCTCAACCTTTCGCCATTTTGCGAAATAACTACCATGTAGTTCTACCTGATTATCATCCCTGCTCCATCTCCCTACCCAGCTTCCGATTTCCGCCGCGGTATCATGTGCGGAATTGAAATCCAGCATAACAAGAGTTCGCACATAACTCGCATCTGGATATTCATTGAATACGCGTTCCATCATTTCACGTTGCGCCTGATGACCGGACAATTGTAAATTTGCTGCTGTCACTACTTGATAATCGGGCATAAGTGTGCCAAGAAAAGTCTCGATGTCTCGTTCAGCTATACTAAGGTTTGAAATTTGTCTTTGCTGAATTATTGCCATTTCATCTACATCATTGCTTTCAGCATATATATGTAGAGGCTGCGCCAGCAAGAATACTGATATTAAGACAGCTGGAATTCGTTTCATAAATGTATCACCCAAACCATAATGGTTACTCAGTTTTTATTAAGAAAATACCTGTTATCAGCAATGCCGCTGCCAAAGCAGAAGGAGCGGCGAAACTGCCTGTTATCTCTGCCATCCTGCCTGCAAGTGCCGGTCCGAGCAACTGTCCAATGCCAAATGATACGGTCATCCAGGCGATTGCCTTATCCTGGTTATTTTTCGCCACCTGTCTCGCAGCGGTAAAGCCCATCGCCGTAATCGCCATGAAAGTCCCACCTAACATAGCACCGCCCAATATGACCGAGAAAGCATTACTGGCGACACCGGCCAATAGTACCCCCACAGCCTGAAGAGCATAAGCAATACGCATGGCATTAAACACATTTATCCGCATTGAAATGTTGTGCCAGATAAATAGTGAAGGTGCACCTACAAGTCCGACAACAATCCAAGTCGCAGGCTCTAACAGACTTGCATTATCAAACTGCCTTGCGATCGACACGATAAATGTAGCTGTAATGACATAGCCAAAACCAAATAAACCATAAGCAATAATCAGGAAATGCAAACGCCTGTTTGGAACATGTTCAGTCTGCATACTTGCCGAATTTTGAGTAAAGTCTATTTCAGTAGTCTGTCTTCGCAAGACTGTCCATGCCCAGGCTAACATTACAAAAGATACGAAACCCAGAAGTCCCCATTGTACAAAAACTGAGCCCGCCATATAACGAGCTATCTCAATTATAAAAACTGAGCCGATGATCCCGACTGATAAACCGGCAAAATAAAGAGAACCTAACTGTGGCCGTGAATGGCGAACAAATACTTCTGTGACAACAGCTGTTCCAAGTATCATACAAAAAGCACTGGCAATACCTGACAAAAATCTTAAGCAGAGCCAAAGTGGATAAGAAACAATCCATGCACAGGCAAAGGTGGTTAAAGCACTAAGAAACATTCCCCAAAAAAGACCCGTTAATCGTTGGGCACGATGTACCAGTAAAGTCGCAAGCATGGCTCCCAGTAAATAACCGAGATAATTTGAACTGGCGACATCACCAGCCTGTGCTACTGACCAGCCAAGAGTCTCCTGCATGCCAGGTAGCAAGGGTGTATAAGCAAATCGCCCGACTCCCATCGCAGTGGCAATTACAAATGCACCCGCAATCGCTACAGTTAACGGAGAATGACATGGGGATTCACTATTCATGGTCAAAAAAACTTACTTTAAAAGCTCGATGATAGCGATCTTTGAAATCGCTAGCTCAGGATATTATTCTTATAACCCTGCTTAGCTGGCCAGGTCTTTCCTTGCTATTACAGCTTACTACCAAATACTTTCTTTATCGGGATGGAGTCCAGTTCCACCCCTTCAAGACATCTGACATTCACCGTCCAAATTTCCGGAGCGTCACTTGGTCGTCGAAAGGGCAGTATACCGCAGACTGGACAAAAGTAGTCCTTGGCAACTTTCGTGCGCCATTCATACAGACCAAGTTCATCCAGTGGTACATTAATTCGTAATTGTGATTCTTCAACACGATGATTTAATGCGCCCCGTTTCTTACAAATCGAACAATCACAAACCCGGACATGATCCAGTTCCATATCTACTTCAAAACTAATTTTCCCGCAATGACATGAACCCTTGTAAGTCTGCATAATGTATTAAGTTCTCAGTAAGTCCGGACTCTTCCAGTTTGACACTTTAGTATTTAACAAAAGCTCTAAAATTCGCTTATATCATTGCCATTATCTTTTACTGCGTAAAACAGGCAATCCATTTTGGCGATAACGGGGTTGTTTGTAATCATAAACAACTTCAGGTTCTGTGATGTATAAAGACATTTGTTTTCTATTGTAAGCAATTCATCAAGGACGCATTCGCTTTCTATATTACTTGCTGAAAAAATCGATAAACCTTTATCTCCTACCCAACCGAGCTGCGTGCCCTTTTTAACCAAACCGAAATTATGACATTCAATATCTGTTTTCAGGATCAAATCATGATCTGCTCCCGGAACATCGGCATATTCGAGATTGCAGTCATCTGCCAGCTCCAGTCTAACCGGGTTACGCAAAACCTCTATATCTTCCTCAATGTTTTCTGCTGTAAAAATATCTGTTAATGTAAAAAAACGCTGAAAACCAAGCCATGCCAGCTCATCGGCATCATCATCAAGCCGACCTCCACATTCAATCGTTACCGTGGGAAAAAGATGCTCGGATATTTCCATTAAAGCACCCAGACGCAGATCGTTTGTAACAAGACGATTAGTAAATAATGAAACCAGTGCTTTGTGTTTTGCGTCTGCATATATTGCAACACCGAAACCCGGGCCTGAACCCGAAGTGTTATGCATATCTACTACAGCTTCTGGGTTATATTCCTGTAATAAATCCAGAATTTCTTTCGCCAACATTCCCTGGCCATCATCGAAAGGAGCACGAAAGCATCGGTTCAAATCACGCATATCGGGCAGAACTCTGTATTCAAATACTGGTTCTTCCAGTGCCGCCTGCACAGAAGCCACGATGCAGATAGTAGTGACAGCCGGTTTCTGTCCTGACTTTAACCAGCGAAATAGTGCTTTGGTACCGGAAGGCTCATTACCATGCAGTAAAGTCACAAAAGCCCGGTTGCGTGATGTGTCTTCGCCATCGAGAACGATACAGCTTGCCTGCCCCAATTGTTGAAGAAATTCTGCGGGACTATCGTCGATTTCATCAGCGCGGGGGTTTTTTAAATATTGAATCTGTGTCATTACCACTCAATCACCTATGTCCCACTCACTGACAGGTTGATTGCTACGCCCATTCACCACCATAAGCTCCAGCATCACGCGCAGGGATTGCTTACGTGTGAGCGTTTTTTCCAGATGTGCCAGACAACGTTGTTGCCAGACTGCACCTGTTTGCCCGTTTACCAACCTGTTCTCGATCACCCCCATGTAACGGTCCACTTCCTCTTTTCCAATACCGATTTTGAGCAAACCTTCAACAGCGACGGGTAAAAGTGAATGAAGGATTTCCCTGATGGTTTTTTCCTGACAACCAGACTGCTGTTCCGTTGGCCATACCAATTTTGCATCAAGACCATATTGGGCAGCACGGTAAAAATTATATTCTGCCAGATAGAATGGCAAGGCTGGCAGCAAATTATTGATACTGTCACGGACACCTTCAGCAAGACCTATCAGCAGCGCCGCACCTGCGACCATATCAATTGCAGTAGGACCGGCCGGCAATGAGCGCATTTCTATACGCAAATGTCCTCCGTCACTGGCATCGTATACCGGTCGATTCCATAACCACACTGATCCCTGATGCAAACAGAGCTCACGCAGGTTTGGAATACCATTATTCTTTAAAACTTCAAGTGGATCTTCATCGTCGCAAACTGGTAATAGTGGATCATAAGTGCGCACTGATTCGTTGAACAATTCGAATGCACCGCGACGTAACCAGCCATTACCAAAATTGACCCGTGGAGGCGTGTGACTTTGATACCGGTCAACTTTACGTATGTCTATCGATTGCTTAAATAAGGGGACGCGGGTTTCGTGCCATAACATATGACCAAATAAACCCGGTGAGTTCGCTGAAATAGCCATAGCCAATGGCGTCATTAACTGGAATGCATTGTAAGTATCGGCAAATACATCCGGTTCCACTCGATAGTGCATCTGAAAGGAAGTGTTGGCACCTTCCAGCGTTACATCACTCATATCAAGTTGCAGAGGGTCTTCACCGTTAATATGAATTTTAAAAGAACTGCCACGTTGTTTGATCAACTGGTTTACAAGGGCATGGTAACGAGGACGATCACTCATTGATTGAGGACCAAAATCATCCTGTCTTAATGTGGGCAAGATGCCAACTATGGCAATGCGACCGTCATATTTTTCTGCTAACGATTCAAGGTATTCAAGTTTCCTGCAAATCTCTTTCTCTGTATTAATAAAAGGATGATCATCCAGTGCATACGGAGAGAGATTGTATTCAAGATTATAGCGATTCAGTTCAAGCGTCAGTTGCTCATCACCGGCATCATCTTTTAACTCCTGGTTAACCAGCAAGGGGCGTCCGTGCTGATCTATGATATAAATTTCCAGCTCCGCACCAATAGAACCTTTACCCTGACCAAAGCCAGGCTGTTCCAGCAAGTGCTTCAGAGCAGACAGGTTTTGCTCTAACCTGACACGAAAGCCATGGTAGTCCTCTGCTTCAAATGAGGTTTTATCAATATCGAGACCCATAAGCGCAGGTTAAACCAAATCTTCCATTTCGGGAATGAAATCTGCAAACAGCATGATCCAGATCATGAAATTCGCTCGCCTTAAGTTTCGAACGATGCTTTATTCTTATAGTTTTCGTTAAGGAATAGTAAACGACTCTAAAACTGGCTAACCCTGCCAAAGACAGGGTCAGCCAAATATAAATAATGATTATTTCGAAGAACTAATCTTTAATAATGCACGGCTTTTTTCAACAAGTGACTCACTAATACCCTTTACTTCAATTAGTTCATCAATGGATTTGAAATTCCCGTTTTTATCACGATAGGCAACTATAGCCGCTGCGCGTTTTTCCCCAATGCCCTTGATTGTCATTAAGGTTGCCTGATCTGCAACATTAATATCAATGGCCTCTTCGGCAAAACAATTGAGGGATGTAACGAGAAGAAGTGTGAGTACAACTTTCCTTAAAATATCCATATTAATCTCCTTTTTGATTATGGTTATTGCATCCTTGACTCCATGCACTTTTATCCTAAACAATTTTTCCAAAAAATGGAATAAAAAAAGCCCCATCAATGATGGGGCTTCGAGGAGGACTGGTTTATATAAACCAGAAAATAATGAGCCTACCAGTAGACCTGGCTGCGAAGGGAGAACGCGGCTGGTTCCAGTCCATCAGCAGCATTCCCAGCCCGGTTAAAATCAAGCACGGTGGCATAGTTAGCCATGAATCTCAGGTTCTTAACCGGATACCAGTTGATCCCTGCTGTTAGAACATCACCGTCACCACCAACAATACCTTTGTCATTCAAGTCCATGTTCTCAAACCGCAAGCCAATCTGCCAGGCACCGAGCCCACCATTCATAAAAGGCTTCTTTGGTGAGATGCCACTGAACTGACCCTTCTTGTACTTCATCGACTCGCCGGTCAGAAACCAGCCTGCTTCAATTGACCATGCGCTCAAATCAGCAGTTCCAGTAACGTCATCGTCAACACTCCAGTGTACATATTCACCCAGTGCATGAAAGGGACCCCAGACAGCAAGTGCTTCCAGATCAAAAGCATTAATATCATTTACGTCTGTACCGAA
>JABHFC010000302.1 GCA_018676275.1 Gammaproteobacteria bacterium
GCTCGTCTATTGAGTATTCTTGAGGCGGCCCGGGATATATTTGTTGAACAGGGTTATGCAAGTCTGACTATGCGCAAGGTTGCAACAAAGGCCGGTATTTCCATAGGCAACCTCAATTACTACTACCGAACAAAAGAAGATCTGCTTCGTGATTTGCTCGACTACGTGATCAACCCTTACCTGGAGGAGTTTGAGCGCGTCAGGCAAAATGCAGGAGACTCGCCGGAAAAACAAATGAAGGCTGTTCTGAAATTCTGGGTTGAAGATCTGGCGACACCAGAAACAACAACATTCTTCCCCGAATGTTGGGCACTGGCCAACCACAATCCTTTCGTCGCCACACTTATCGACGATATGTATATAAAAGCACGAGAGACATTGGTTGAGCTGATACCACAAATCAACCCCACACTGACGCAAAAGGAAAGTGAACTGCAAGCGCTTTACATGTGTGCCACCATGGAAGGTCTGACCATATTTGCTGGCTATGAAAAACCCTGGTCTTCTCAATTAAGTGTCCTACAGAAAATCAGCGTCGAAAATTTCATTGAGATGATTAAAAACAAGAAAGGCTCAAAGCGAACTCAGGACAAACCCAAATCATAAGTTTATTTTAGCGATACAAACATTTAGTTTATCATTACTTCGATAACCATTACCTGACGGATTAGCCTGCAAGCGATATGAATACTTCAGTACTGTGTACTGAAGAACTTTCTCCCATATCCGACTTCTCCGCTTTGTGTAATACATTCATATGATTATCAGCATCCAGTTTCGGCCATCGACCTTTGTATGAAAGAGCAACTCCTTTCAGGGTCATGTCATCAATATGAGCCACTAACTCAACTTCTCCTGATTCGTTAAATAAACGCACTTTATCGTTTTCTAATATATTAAATCGTTTAGCGTCATCAGGATGCAAGGTGACACTAGCCGGCCCTGAACGTTTGATGATTCCGGGATCATTGGCATAAGAATCATTCATACGCCAATTTGATGCAGGTGTTAATAAACGTAATGTGCCTGGTTCAGAAGGCTCATCAGCCCATGGTTGTGGTACGCGGGGTAGCCCCTGCTCTTCTGCCTGCACTGATGCAATTTCAATCTTGCCGCTCGGTGTTGGAAATTTCAGATCGTCATAAAAAATTATGGCTTCATCTCCAACATAAATATGACCTTTGTTTTTAAATTCATCGAAATCAAAATCAAGATTCATTTGCTGCATCATCGTTGTTATAAGTGTTTCATCACTTTCATATAATTCCTTTTCTTCAAATCCCATGGACATGGATAAGCGTCTGAATATTTCCTGATTCGGTAATGACTCCCCCATGGGTTCCTGTGCTTTCGCTTGCACGCCCATTAACATATGAAAATAACTGAAAGTCAGATCATCAAACTCAAGAAAACTGGCTGCGGGTAAAACAATATCAGCGTAATCAACTGTATCTGTATGAAAACAATCGATGGCTACCGTAAACAGATCTTCGCGCTGCATAGCTTTACAGAACTGCTTGTAGTTGGGTACAGAGGCAACTGGATTAGTATTCCAGCTAAACAATGCACGGTATTTTCCCACTTCACTTAGCTCATCTGCGAAATCCATATGCCCGATACTATGTGCTTCGCCCTGCGCAAGACTACTACCTTCCAGAGCTTCAAAATCAATACCTGCTACTCCGGGTGTCATGTTCAGATAATAAAAACCCGCACCTGGTTTACCCACGTTTCCTGTTAGTGCTGGCAATAGACCTGCAGCACGCATAATGTTTCCGCCTGTTGATTGTCGTTGCAAACCCTGTCCTGCCCAGAGTAATGATGGACCAGCACCATACATTAGCGCTGCCTGTTCGATATGCGCTGCGGACACGCCGGTTATCTCTTCTCCCCACTGTGGTGTTGCCGCTTCAATAAATGAATCTATTTCTGCCGCACCTGTTGTATTTGCTTCTATAAAAGCCTGGTCAAACAGGCCTTCTCTTTTCAGAACATGTAATAAACCGTAGGCAAGTGCTGCATCGGTACCGGGTCGTAAATGCAGGTGCAGGTCTGCCTGCTTCGCCGTTTCCGTGCGTAAGGGATCAATCACTACCACCTTTGCCGGTGATTCAGGTAACCAGTGCTTATGTGCATGGGGTGCAGAGTGAGAAGGATTGGCTCCCCAGACAAGAATGCAGTTACTGTCGGCGGCAGTTCTCGGATCAAAACCGACATAGGACTCACCATATAACAAACCCCAGGCAACATGTCCCGCTGCATTGCATATTGTGTCACCTTTCACATCTGTTGCACCCAGCCTATTAAAAAATCGCATGGGGAATTCAAGTGCAATGAGCGAAAGCGTACCTGAGTAATGTGTATTAAGAATCGACTCCGCCCCCTGCTCGACAACTATTGAGCTCAATCTTGTTGCGATGCTATCGATTGCCTCCTGCCAATCAATTCTTTCAAACTTGCCTTCACCTTTTGCACCGACTCTTTTCATGGGGAAGAGTAACCTGGCATTTTCATCCCGCCAGACTCCGTTATAAACAAGTGCACACTTGCTGCAGAGTCTGCCCCTGGATACAGGATGATCCGGATCACCGAGAACCTGTTGGATATTGCCGTCAACCTTATTAATTATGATGCCGCAACCGTCATAACAATCGCGGGGGCAATTACTGCGTATAACTTCTTTAGATTCACTCATAATCTAAGCTCCAGCATCTGCTTTTAATTTGTCTTCAAAACGTGTCGCGAAATGAAATACATTTTCATCACACACATCAATACAGCGACCACAGTTAGTGCAATCACCACTGATCACAATCGGACTTGCACCGTTTTCTTCTCCCAACAAAGGCAGAGTAATAACCTGTGGTTCAGGGCAAACACGAAAACAATCGCCACAATCGGTACAGGCCTGTCGTTTGATTGCGCTAACCCGTATCAGCGAAAATTTTCCCACTAATCCATAGAATGCACCGACCGGACACAGGTGAGAACACCAACCACGGCGACTGACAATAAGATCAAACAGAAACACCGCTAGTACAATTGCCCACGCGATACCCATTCCAAAAACCAGTCCACGTTGCAACATCGTAATCGGGTTAACCACTTCCCAGGCTATGCTACTGGTTAAAGCTGAAACCACCAGTGTCATAATCAATAGCCAGTACCTGATATTTTTTTTAGGCTGCCAGCTCAAATTCAAACCAAGCCTGGTTCGCAACCAGAACGCTGCGTCCGTCACCACATTTATTGGACATACCCAGGAGCAATAGGCCCGGCCACCAATGACCATATAAAAAACAAGAATTGTTGCCGCACCGATACTTGCCACGGTACCCATCTGGTGCCCACCACTGATGGACTGCAAATAAATATAGGGATCAGTAAAAACAATGAGATCAAGAAAAATACTCGAAGCAAGATTTCCTTTTAAAATCCAGTAGCCGTACCAGGGACCGGTCAGGAAAAGTGCTAACAGGCTAAACTGTGCCAATCGACGAAAAATTAAATAACGCTGGCGTAGAAACCAGTTTCTTTTAAAGTTGGCGGGCATAGATCCGACTGCCTGATTCATCAAACTTATATCGCTGACAGATCGTGTCTGACAAGATTACGCGGTAACACCTTTATGGATGCTTCATGGGTCACACAATCTTTTTCACATTTTCCGCAACCGGTACACTTTTCGCTATGAACTGTCGGTTCGAAATACCAGCGACCGTTTGATTCGGTCTTTTCCATGGTGATAGCTTCGTCCTTTATAGGACAGGCAAGGTAACAGGCCCGACAATGTGCAACCCCGGTTGTGCTGTAACAGGTATCAACACCTGTCAGTACTGCCACACCCATGTCAGCATCATCTATATTTTTGAGTTCCTTACTTAAAGCATCTGTAGGACATGCTGCGGCACAAGGTATGTCCTCGCACATTTCACAGGGAATGTTCCGGGCAACAAAGTAAGGCGTACCGGTTGCAACTTCATCACCGAATTCAGCTAATGATAATGTGTCATAGGGACAATCTCGAACGCACAATCCGCAGCGCACACAGGCACCGAGGAATTCATTTTCATCAATGGCACCGGGAGGTCTGATTGCCCAGGCAGGAAGTGATTTCGATTGTTCGCTATAGGTACCCAATAGCAGACCAATAATACTGACGGAACCTGCTGCCTGAGCGCAGCGTCCCAAAAACTGACGTCTATCTATTTTGTCGTCCATTATCGCTACTATTCGAGTGCATCGAGGATTAATTCACCATGTGTTCCAGAATCAATCTAAAAGAGTTTAGTACGCATGTCCAGTTTTGAAAGACCATGTGGTCATTTTGCAGCTTATCAATAGCTTAACTTGCACAATGGACACTGACATAATTCGAGCGTAGATTGTCAAATACTTTAGGCATTATTGCGTGTACAATCTCGCGGCTTTTTTGATAATTACTATTGTCATTTTCTATCTAAAAAACAGGTAATAACATGCTCGAATCACTGGAAAAACTGGCAGCCGATCCGATTCTCGGACTGACCGCCGCATACAATCAAGATAACAATCCCAAAAAAGTGGATCTGGGTGCTGGCGTTTATAAAGATGCCGATGGCAACACCCCGGTATTTGCGGCCGTAAAAAAGGCCGAGATTATCTGGCAGCAAGAAGAAACTACGAAGGCCTATATTGCGCAACCAGGTTTCGATGATTTCAATGCTCAAATTATCCCCCATATCTTTGGTGAATCGCATGTTGCTGTCAAAGACAATCGACTAAGTTCTGTTATGGCTCCCGGTGGTAGTGGAGCTCTGCGTGTCGGCGCCGAAATGCTAAATCGTGCCAAACCTGGTGCGACACTTTGGGTTAGTAGTCCAACCTGGGGTAATCACATCCCCTTGCTTGGCAGGGCCGGTCTGAATATTAAGGAATATCCTTACTACAATGCAGATACCCATGGTCTTCGATTTGAAGAAATGATGGACACCTTGAAGCAAGCTAACAGTAATGACATCGTCCTCTTTCATGGTTGCTGTCATAACCCCACCGGCGTAGACCTTTCCAGGGAACAATGGGACAGCGTCGCCGAGCTGGCAAAAGAACTCGGCTTTCTACCTTTTATTGATACTGCCTATCATGGTCTGGGAGAGGGTTTGGACGAAGATGTCTACGGTGTACGTTTAATGGCCGAGAGTGTCGACGAAATGCTCGTTGTTTATTCCTGTTCGAAAAACTTCGGACTTTACCGGGATCGTATTGGTGCCGCTGTGGTAATGGGGAAAAACCAGGAAGCAGCAGAGGCTAGCACCAGTCACATCACCAATATCGCTCGGGAAATGTATTCATTGCCACCCTCACATGGTGGAGCCATTGTAAAAACCATCCTTAAAGATCCGGACTTATATAAAATCTGGAAGAAGGAACTGGATGAAATGCGCGAGCACATTAATGGCCTGCGTGTTGAATTCGCTGATATGCTTGCTGAAAAAGGATCAAGCACTGATTTTAGTTTCATCAAGAATCAATTTGGTATGTTTTCTTTTCTGGGTCTTTCCAAAGAACAGATACAGCGACTACGTGATGAATATAGTATCTACATGGTTGGCTCCAGCCGTGCAAACGTTGCCGGTATTAGCCCTAAAAACATTGACTACCTGACAGACGCTATTATTTCTGTGCTGTAAAATCCTGCTCGCTTCCTGTTGATATTGCGTATCAACAGGAAGCGAGTTTGTTCAACTGGGACAGGCTAGACGCTTTCTCTCTTATCCTATACATTGACATATCACCTGCTGAAAAGGGTCCGTTATGTCAATCTTCATGTCACTCTGTTCGCGTCTCGCATTTTATCAGCTGTTCTTTTTACTATTGCTGTTGCCCAACCAAATAAATGCAGAACAGGTAAAGCATACGGCGATAGATGCAGCTGGCTTGTATGCAGAGAAATGTTTGCTCTGTCACGCCCGCCCCGGACCATGGCCTGATGCTGCAGGATTATCAAAACTCAGTACTGAAGAAGTGTATCGAGTACTCACGGCCGGACTCATGCGTGAAATCGCGAATGATCTGAACGATGCAGAAAGACAGTCTATAGCAAATTACGTGGGCGGTCTGAATCCGGATAAACCTTCACTGGCTAGTGGCGGGCTTTGCAGCAAGGACCACAAAGACAAGACGCATTCTCAAGCTGCCTCCGGCAACTGGTTCGGATGGTCTGTTGATAACGGCAATGATCGCTACGTCCGTGATATCAGTCTCAGTAAATCACAGGTGTCAGGACTAAAGTTAAAATGGTCATTTGTTTTTCCTGACACAGCTCCTTTTACCAGCGCTAGCAACCAGCCAACTGTAGTTGATGGGCGACTCTATATCGGCAACATGAACAGCATGGTCTATGCTCTCGACGCAAACACAGGATGTACACACTGGTCATTTAAAGCACGTAGCCATGTTCGTTCAGTTATTGCTGTTTCAGGGGAAACCCTTGTCTTTGCCGACTATGAAACAAATGTATATGTGCTTGATGCACAGAGTGGGGCCATCCGCTGGATCGAACGAGCAGATGAGCAACCCTCGGCCCGAGTAAACGGCAACGTGGCATTACATAATGGTGTTGTTTATGTGCCCATATCTTCTAATCAGGAATTTACCGTGTCCTTTCGGCCGGAGGCATCCTGTTGCAGTTTTCGTGGAATGATCGTGGCGTTCGATGTAAAAACCGGTAAAAAATTATGGAAGACCTCGCTTATAGATGAACCACTTCAGGAGTTAGGACCCAATGCCAAAGGCGTAATGCGTTACGGGCCTTCCGGCGTCGCTGTCTGGTCGGTACCGACGATCGATATCAAGCGTCAATTACTTTATGTCACCACGGCTAATCAGCTTACTGAGCCAAGAGTTGAAGAATCGGACGCGGTTGTCGCTCTGGATCTTAACACTGGTAAGAAACAGTGGGTTAAATCCCTTGTACCTGCGGCATATCAACAGGGTGATATCTGGAATAGTGGATGCGAATCGGAAATGATGTTCAACGAATCTGAAAGTCATTGTCCACCAGTAAATGTAAAGCACGAAGGGGATCGAGAGATTGGTGCGCCCGCTGTATTGAAGACTCTCGCAAATGGCGAGGATGCGCTTCTGGTTGGCACAAAAGATGGATATTTATACGCGCTTAATCCAGACAGTGAAGGTGAATTGTTGTGGCAACTTCGGCTTGGCACATTAGACCCGGGGCGAGGTCCGATATTCGGTGGCATTGAGCATGGTATCGCAGTGGATGATAAGTACGCATATGTGCCCATTGCAGATATTAGTTTTGTTCAGCAAACCTCAAAGGGCAGTATGGCACGAGTCGAACTTGAAACAGGTAAGCTCGTCTGGCAGAAAAAAGCTGCGAGTGATACCTGTAAAGACAAACCCTTTGGCTGTAACAATGGCTACATGGGCGCACCGACAGTGGTGGGGAATATTCTGTTTGCTGGATCTGCCGATGGTAATTTACGCGCTTTTGATGCCAGTAATGGAAAAATCGTCTGGAGCTACGATACGGTACGACAATACACTGGTGTTAATGGATTGAAGGGATCAGGCGGCGCGATAAATCGGAACGGCCCCACGATTGCCAATGGTATGCTTTATCAAACATCTGGATATGGTCATCTTGCCATGGGCATGCCGGGGAATGTATTACTCGCTTTCGAAATACCCGAGAATTAAAATACTAAAATATTTCTATGATTGAGAAAGACCTACGCAGTTACCTGCAAAAAATGGAGGAAGCAGGCGAGCTTCTTCGTATCAGGAAGGAAGTTGACCGAGTAAAGGAAGCCTCTGCCCTTCTAAAGCAAAGTGTTGGGAAGGGAAAGGCTCTTCTTTTTGAGAATCTCTCCGACAGCTCAATGCCTGCCGTTGGTAACACGATGGCTTCAAGAAAATGGATTGTGAAAGCACTGCAATGTGGCGAACAAAGTCTTGCCTCCTGGTTTACTGCGCGAACATCAAATGGTATTCCTCCGGTTCTACTTGAATCCTCATCGGTCAAAGAAGTAGTCGAGGATTCCGTAGACCTGAGTAAACTTCCGATATTTACTTTCTACGAAAAAGACGGTGGTCCCTATATAACCGGTGGTATTGGTATTCAAAAAGACCCGGAGACGGGTAAACAAAATGCCGGTTACTACAGTTTACAGTTAATGGGAAAGAACCGCCTGGGACTACACATGCTTGAACAGACACATGGATTCGAGATTTTTCAGAAAAGGGAAAAACTTGGCCTACCAACCGAGATGGCTATCGCCATAGGTCTTCATCCAATAGAAATGTTAGCCGCTGCAACCCATACTCCCCTTGATGAATTCGAAGTAGCAGGTTCACTTCGAGGGGAAGCGCTTGAATTAGTCAAATGTGATGGTATAGATGTTGATGTACCCGCTCATGCAGAGATCATTCTCGAAGGAACTATTCTTGCGGATGAAAAAGAAGCTGAGGGACCGATTGGCGACTGGCTTGGTTACTATGCTCTCGTTGAGGACCGACATATTCTCAGGATTGATAGAATTACAACTCGTAAAGATCCGATTTATCAAAGCGTGATGGCCGGTTCGGCCGAGGAAAACCTGCTTATATCTGTGCCACGGGAAACCGATGTACTGAATGCTGCAAAAAAAGTAAGTCCTGCAGTCACCAAAGTTTCCATGGATCCCTTTCTTCCCATTTGCATTATTCAAATAAATAAAACAGCTGAAGACGAAGCGATGCAGGTTATTAATACTGTTTTAGAAGATGTTCCATTTATCAATATCTGTATTACCGTAGACGAGGACGTAGACATCTATAACATGAATGATGTTTTGTGGGCGGTGGTGACACGTTCACACTTCGAAGAAGATGTGAGTGTTGTTTCAGATCTTTTGGGATTTGCACGTGACCCATTTGGTGTTTACAAATCGAAACTGGCAATTGATGCCACCTATCCGCTTGAACACGGGCAACATTTCCAACGAGCGAAGCTTCTCAATACTGATCTAAATCTCGATGATTACCTTGAGCCAGTTATAAATAATTAGTTTA
>JABHFC010000303.1 GCA_018676275.1 Gammaproteobacteria bacterium
GAAGGCGGCACAGGAATTCGTAATAATCTGGATTCTGATAGCGCCGTTATCAGTTTTTCTGCATTCGCCTTGCGTCTGGCGTGCCATTTACTCATTCTTCCTAACTGTATCCTTCCTATTGCCGCTTGCATCTCAGTCATTCTTCCATTCCCACCAAAGGAATCATGTATCCACGAGAAGCCATCAGAAGTTCTATTTTTTACTATTTCTTCCCAGTTTTTCCCATGTTCTTTACTCGACCACATTCGGGACCATAGCATTTCATCATTGCATGTAACCATCCCCCCTTCCCCACCAGTAGTCATGATTTTGTCCTGACAAAATGACCATGAGCCTACATGTCCTATTCCACCAACAGGTTTTCCCTTATACATGGCACCATGTGCCTGTGCGCAGTCCTCTATAACATAAAGATTATACTTTTCGGCCAAGCTCATTATCGAATCCATATCACAAGGCCAACCTGCAAGATGTACGCAGATAATAGCTTTTGTTCTGCTGCTTATTTTCGATTCAATTGTCTCCACCGTAATATTTTGCGAATCTCGATCTACATCAGCAAAAATTGGTGTGGCTCCCGCATTAGCAATACACGAAGCTGAGGCAATAAAAGTACGAGAAGTTACAATTACCTCATCCCCTGCACCAACATTTAAACCGGTAAGCGCCAGATCCAGTGCAACGGTGCCGTTCGCAAGTGCAATTGCATATTTACTCTGGCACCAATTGGCAAATTCTCTTTCGAATTTTTTGCATTCATCCCCGGTCCAGTAATTTACTTTATTAGAAATCAAGACTCGAGTTACGGCGTCTACTTCCTCTTGACTGAAACAGGGCCAGGGAGAAAAAACAAGTTCTCTTGTGTTTTTCATTATTTATTTATCGGAATCGCTGGTACGCCAGCTACGGTTAGGTCATCAGATATATTATTTATTACGGCAGCACCAGTGCCAACAATAACACGCTCACCAATACTTATATATTGTCGTACACAGGCACCAATACCAATCCAGCTTAAATCTCCTATAATCACGCCACCTGCCAGATTGACACCTGGACTGATATGCACACCGTCACCTAACTCACAATCATGATCTATACTACTACTAGTGTTAATTATCGCTGCAATTCCGATGCTAGTATCTGTATTCACAACAGTATTTGCAAACAAAACAGAACCTGTACCCAGTCTGGAAAATCGACTAATGTAAGCAGTAGGGTGAATAATTGAAACGAGATTTGCACCGCGTTCTATTAGTTCATTACTTTTGTCAAATCGTATTAAATTATCTCCAATCGCAACAACTATTCCTTCATAATCTTCCAAATTTTCCAATAAATCATTAAACGTTCCTTTTAGCCTCCATTTACCATTTACGGAAATATCCGGCCAGGCATCATCAAAAAATGTAATATCATTCCAACCGGCACATTCAGCCGTGTCACCGACAACTTTGCCATGTCCGCTTGCGCCAACAATTGCCAATTTTTTCATTACATATTGCCTTTAAATTTTTCCATACCCACATGTTCTCCAGAGTTAATTCCTTCTCTTGTAAAAATCCTTATCAGTGTTAAAAAAACTATCTTCATATCCAGACATAACGTTCTATTATCCACATACCACACATCCAACTTGAACTTCTCTTCCCAGCTAATCGCATTGCGTCCATTCACTTGCGCCCATCCGGTAATACCCGGGCGTACTTCATGGCGACGAGCTTGCTCGGGTTTATAGAGCGGCAAGTATTCCATTAGCAGCGGTCGGGGACCAACCAAACTCATGTCGCCCTTGATCACATTCCACAACTCGGGCAATTCGTCCAGGCTAGATGAGCGTAGAAACCTACCGAACTCGGTTAACCGTACCGAATCAGGCAATAGCTTGCCCGTGTCATCCCGTTCATCTCTCATGGTGCGAAACTTTATCATCTGAAACGGCTTGCCAGATAACCCCGGTCGTTCCTGCATAAAGAAAACTGGGTTTCCCAATTTGCTGCGTACTACCAAAATCAACAGAATGAAAGGCAACGTAATTATAATTATCAACCCTAACGACAACAGAAGATCAATTAACCGCTTCATTTCGGCACTTTTGGTGTGGCCTCGTCAAACAGGATAGCTAGATAGCTCTGCGCCAATGTCTCGTAGTGGCGGTTGACCAGGATCCACTCGCGTCCACGCCGACCGATAGTCTCCCGTTGCGAAGTCGACATTGCTGCATAGCGCTGGACCTCTTGTCGCAGAGCATTGATGTCGCCCGCCGGTACATAGCTGCCACAATCGGCCTCGTTGATCATCGAAGGGTAACCAGTGTACGAGGCTAGCACAGGTTTTCCGGCTAGCATGTAATCGATCACCTTATTCAGAGATTGTCCGAATTTCCAAACTGTGGAAACGTGTACGGAAAAGTATAGTAGATCGCAATGCGAAAGCACGGACTGTACCATCTCCTTGGGCACACGCGGTGCGAAAGTGAGGTTGCTAAGGTGGGTGTACTTGCGCTGGTAATGCGCTCGCAAATCGCCATCACCAACGATTAGGAAGTGAATCCGAGAATCCTCCTTCATAGACCCGACGCAGTCAAACAAGGTATCGAGTGCATTGGTAATACCGATGGTTCCGACATGTGCCACGATGAACTTGTCTCGGGGAATGTACTTTTCAACGTAGTCGGCCGACAACTCCTTCGCACCGGCCACAGCCACATCGTCAAGCCCCATAGGAATACAATGTGCAGTCATGGTCCGCCCCATTACGGCGGTTATGTGTTCACTCAGATTAGGCATGGTGCCCACGAGGACGTCAGCATAGCGATAACCCAGCTTCTCAATAAAACCAAGAGCTAGCACTAACGGGTTCCAGCGGGCGAAACCGCCCTCCTCGGTGAGAGTCAACGGCCAGATGTCGCGAATCTCAAGCACCATCCGACACCGATAACGCCGGCGTAGCGCCAATCCGTTCAGGATGGTAAGTAGAGATAAGCTGGAAACAATGATAACGTCAGGCACAGGCATATTATCTTTTGGCAGGCGCCAGAGTCGCCACTCAAAATCCAACCAACTCAGAACACGTCGCAGCGATTTGGCCACCGTGTACTTAAGTGTCCGGACCCAATATAAGTGAATGCTGTCTACTTCCTGGAAAAGATAGGGTTGCTCCAACTTGGGCACCTCAACCAGTTGATTGGAGTCTGAGGTGATAACCACGCTACGATAGCCCATGCGCGCAAACTCACGCATGATGAGGTAGCCGCGACCACCTGCGCTAGCCCGAGAGGGAGGCGCGACGTATTTGGAAACGTACCAGATGCAGGACTTCACGATCTTTTTAGTAGAGTTTAGGGATCGCGTTGACAATTCGGATGGCTTCTTTGAAATCCACACCAACGGCATCGAGGTACCACTTTATGTTTGGGTAGCGCGGCCTATTTTCATCCAACGCCAATTCGAGCGCCTCTTCACGCGTGAGATCCCCCTCTCGGATCTGGTTACTGCGAAAAGTATCGTGTTCAGTGAAACCTGCCACTGTATAGTAGACATAGTTATAAAACGCAGCCGTACCGTCCCCGATACGCCAGGTGGTCTTTGTATCGGATGCTGTTTCCCAATCGTATTCATTCAAAAGAACGTCATCAATAATCTTTTCGTCCCAACGCCAATAGTCAAAGATATGGAAATAGTCAGTCTTTTTGTGAAAACTGCGGTAATACTCACCAGACAAGGTATCCCATAGTGAACTGTTAAAGTAGCCGGGACTATGCAACATGGCATTGAGGCGCAGCCACTGATAGCGTAACTGTTTCATACCTCCGTGAGTGTATACACTTTGTTCCTCAAAATAAGGCGGCACTCCCAGAAAGCCAGCTTTGAAGTGTGTAACTTCTAATGGGTTCACTCCCCACAGGTTTAATGAAATACCAGTCTGCTGTTTGATTGTCTCTATATGACGGAAGAAATGTTTATCACCTGCAGTCAAAATACTGATCATGCCCAGGTGGGGGGAATTCAGCCATGCTTTGAGATTCTGCGCGATATTTCTTCGTTTCTGCGCGATATCATCAGCGACGATAATATTTTCGACGCCTAATTGCGCACTCATCCGACTGATATTCCTACGACCAAGATCTGTCACCATACCCCAGTCATAAGTGTATGTTATGGGCTTCATCCTTAACTCTTTCAATACAAGATGTAGCCCATAACAACTGTCTCTTCCGCCGGAGAACGGAATGATACAATCATCACCATTGATGCGACGATATTTATCAACAAGTTCGAATAACTCAGCTGTAGGCCGCGGTTTGTTGCGAGGTTTGTAGGTATGACAATAATTACAGATGCCCTGAGCATCAAAGCGAATATAGGGCATCGTCTCGGGAAGTATACATCTTGTACAGCGTCGTACATTATGGTTCTGATGTTCCAGAATCTTTTCTTCTTCTGAATGTATTCCAAGACCAGGAATCAAGTTGGTAGTATGTTGCTCATGATCGTTAATAAAAGGTTCCTCATGAGATACAGGTATGTCGAGAATAACTCCATTGTTCCTAATCTGTTCAATGGCCTCACAATTCAACTGTGTTAGTGGATAACGTTCCGAAGAAAAATACTGCGTGCTGTCCTTTATTCCAATAAATAAACTTCCATTGTTGGAAAAAAGGCATAGCTTTCCCAGTTTTGGCAAAGCAATCGCACAAGCCACGGTGCCCTTGCAAAGCTCCAGAACCCTTTTAGGAACGCTTTCAATAGAATCTCCGTCTTCAATTACCTGAGCCGCAATCGCAGAAATGATCTCAGTATCGATGGCTTGTTTGCGATTTTTATTAAGTTGTGACCATAGGTGGTCGTGATTAACAACAATACCGTTATGGATGACACATACTGAATTTTGATATACAGGTTGATTGTCAGATAACCCATTTGTAATCAACCTGCTGTGTCCCATAATAAATTTACTTGAGTCTGTATTTACCTTGCGAAGTAATTTACTTATAGAACAGGGCGCTCGATACAACGAAAAACGGTCTTCGTTTGAGAAATATAATCCTGACGAGTCCCGGCCGCGTTGCTCTGCATGATGAGCCAAAATATCTAAATTCTTACTTGATACTACTTCATTAGAGACAATTCCAAAAATACCGCACATACTTTATCTATCCTATACTTCCAAAAGGAAAATTAACCCAAATTATTTTTAACTTTGTTGAAGAAAAATTGATTTAAGACATGAGACGTTTATCACTTTCCATAATTCCGATAATTCATCTAGACTACTAGCTCTCAATAACTATCCAAAAGATGTAATTCTAAGTTCATCATCTAGCAAATTACTGTCTTCATTCGTGATGTTCTTCATAGTTCGAAACTTATATATAGTGAATATTTTTTCTTTATAACCAGGTCGCTCCTGTGAAAAGACAATAGTGCTTCCAATTTTGAACAAAATTGTTGCTGAAATAACTAGCATCACTGGTAGTAATATTACTAAAAGAAATATTGAAACAGTGACGTCAAAGAATTTTTTCATGAGAAGCTACTGTTCTTTAAAGCAATAGTTGCATCACACTAATCTTTTCAACTATCCTACAAAATAACAAGAGACAGCTATGTTACTTTTTTACATACTGCCAGATAATTTACTTCGGAGGTGAAATTATTATTATGTTTTAGTAAACTCAATGAATACGCCCTTCCGTAACCTAGTCCGAATATCATCCAGGCAATGGTATTGCACATAACAATATTACTAAACCAGAGCTCCGCTGAAGACATGAAAATAAAGGATGCTAATAAAAATGCTGCCGATACAGATACCAGATGATCTTTTCTATATTTAAAAAGAGTCTTCCAAGCTGAAAAGAAGATAGATACGAATATAACCAACCCAACTACCCCTCCTCGGAGCACTATTTCTAGAAATGTATTGTGAGAACTCAAATTTCTTCTCATCTCTGTCGCTTGGAATAATTCACTAGCACAGTTACTACAATAGCCCCATATCGGCTTCTGCTCTATTAATCGTAGAATATCCATCCAAATAAATTGCCGGCCAGAAAACAATGTTTTGTTTAGATAGGTTAAACTTAACTGATCCAACTCCTTTACAAATCCAATATTTTGAATATCCGTATATACCTTCACAAAATATAGTAGCGATATAACTGTAACCAAAAAGGTTATTGATCTCAGGTTTCTGTTTAAATTAGGTAGTAGTAGTAGAAATATGTAGAACATTATAAGCGATATTGTTGCGACTCTCGCCGTTACAATGGTTAGGAAGCATGCAAATATTACTATCGTTGCAAACACAAGAACCCTGTGCTTTCTGATATTTCTATCTAGATGCATAATTAATAAAGGAATAAGAAGAAAAACTACATATCCACTCCATAAATTAGCCCCTATTTTTACCTCTTCAAGCCTGAAAGATACTTTCACAACAAATATAACAAGGTACATTAAAGGGATAATTGATATAACTAAATTTAGCTTGTAATTAAATGAATAAACTGCTGCTACGGAAAACATCAGTAAGTACAAAACCTGCTCCAATACAATGTCATTTCCATCAGTAATTCCTGCGTCCATCCTGAAAAGAAGGTAAATGATAAACAAGTAATGCAGCAAGAGTGGAGTTTGATAAAATAATCTTCCTGTTGCTGTTCTCATTCGTTTCAAACAAATCGTTAACAAAAAAGTCAGAGGTAACAGGAGTGCTGCTATTTCGGTAAATACAAATGATCTAAACGCAGTGATTAATGTACCTAGTATCAGCAGGAAACCAAGTATATTGATTGTGCGATGGTTAATTACCATCTATCGAAACACATCTCGGTGCAAAACATTATTCCCACACTCTCTAGTCAAACTGTGCAATAGCATCTTGAGTTTCTTTAATAACATCAGCTATAGCGTTTAGCTCTTCTTTGGATATATAAGGATGGAATGGCAAACTAAGTACTTGTTTTGATGCGGCAACAGCTTCTGGTGCATGAGTAGAAGGTTTTTCAACTGCTGTTTGTAAATGTAGAGGGGCTGGATAATGAACTGCACTGGGGATTCCTTTCTCTTTTAAGGCCGATATGACTTCACCTCTGTTTTCCACCCTGATAGTGTATTGCCCATAAACCGACTCGTTACATGGCATCACTTTAGGGTAACCTTCAAATCCTCGTGACAAAAGTATTTCAGAAAATTCTTTACCTATTTGAACTCGTGCCGATACTTCCGAATCAAATATATCTAGCTTAGCGAGTAGGACAGCAGCCTGGATAGTATCCAACCGCCCGTTAACTCCTAATCTTATATGGTTATACCTGCCATCCTGTCCATGACGACTAATTCGTCTCATATCTAATGCCAACTCATCTTCGTTGGTGAAAATTGCTCCAGCGTCACCATAAGCACCTAAAGGTTTCGATGGAAAAAAACTCGTAACTCCAATTGCAGACAAAGAACATGATCTGCTTGCCTTATATGTTGCTCCAAAACTTTGTGCCCCATCCTCAACAACTGGTATGCCGTTATCGTTCGCAATTTTATTAATTCGATCGAAATCAGGACATTGTCCATACAAAGAAGTTGGTATTATCACTTTCGTTTTATCCGTCAGATTTTTCGATAAAAGCTCCGGATTTAAATTATATGATATTGGACAAATATCAACATATACTGGTGTTGCGCCGAGCAATACAGTAATTTCTGCCGGAGCAACATAGGTAAATGACGGGATTATTACTTCATCTCCCGGACCTACCCCTAATGCCATTAGAGCAACTAATAATGCGTCAGTCCCTGATGAAACACCAATGCAGTGTTTAACTCCTACATACTCAGCCAACTGTCCTTCCAATTCAGCAACCTCTGGACCTAATATATACTGGCCATGATTCAATACGGCATTAATGTTATGTTCTATCTTATCGCGTACTAATTTCTGCTGGGCATGAAGGTCTATGAAATGCATAATATCAATTTACTTTACTTGTCATGGCTAGCCATAAACAATTTACTTAAGTAATTTCAGCACTCCATTAGTTAATTCATAACTGTCACCAGTATGCTGACAGGTTATTTCTTTATTTCCCTGTAATGGTATATCCAGTTGTTCTCCATATCGACTTATCCAGCCAATTTGCTTTGCTGGCACGCCAACCATAAGAGCAAAGTCTGGTACGTTTTTATTTACTACAGCTCCAGCACCCACAAAAGAATATTCCCCAATTGTTAC
>JABHFC010000035.1 GCA_018676275.1 Gammaproteobacteria bacterium
AATGGCGTGGTGGCATGGGAACCATCTATCGCTGGCGGGTCGAAGCAGATGCTATTGCTGTTGCTAATTTTGGCGGTGGTGATCGTGCTGAAACAGTGCCATTCGGTTTACAGGGAGGTAGCGCTGCACCACAAAATAGACTCTATTTACATAAGGCCGGTGAAATTATCGATGTCGACACTGAAAGTTTTTATGAATACGACACCGGCGATGTTTTTGAAATCTATGAAAGTGGTGGTGGTGGCTATGGCGATGCGAAAAAACGACCAGCGGAGAAAGTCCAGGAAGATGTAATCAACGGTCTTGTGTCAATAGATAAGGCAAGGGAAGATTATGCTGTAATTATTAAAGAGAAATCAATTGATGTCGATATTGCGGCGACACAGGCATTAAGAGGAGAGTAACCGGAACAGGGTTAATCCAGATAATGACATCAAAATAAAATTATGAACTCACATTATGAAGCTCCGCTTGATGAAAGTATTTTTCTCTTAAAAGAGGTGATCGAATGGAAGACTTTATTTGAGTATCCAGCCTTCAATCATGTAGACGAAGATCTTGCCACTGCAGTATTAAGCGAAGCTGCCAAATTCACATCCGAAGTACTTGCACCGCTGAATGAAATCGGCGACAGCCAGGGCAGCCGTCTCATTGATGGCAAAGTTGTTACGCCTGATGGCTTTAGGCAAGCTTATGCCGACTTTATAGAATCAGGTTGGCCTGGTCTGGATATGCCGGAGAAGTATGGAGGGCAGGCATTACCTCTTTCAGTTCAGGTAGCATTTGCGGAGATGGTTAACGGTGCCTGTATTTCATTTGGCATGTTACCAATCATGCTACGTGCAGCGGCAACATTATTACTAGAACACGGTGGAACAGAGATTATTGATCGAGTTGTTCCCAATCTGGTATCAGGCAAATGGGGTGCAACTATCTGTATCACTGAAGCACAAGCAGGCTCGGACGTTGGTCGGATCAAAACGCTGGCCAGGCCGCAGGCTGATGGTAGTTATCATTTGAGCGGTAGTAAGATATTTATTAGTTATGGTGATCATGATCTTACTAATCAAATTACCCATCTGGTATTAGCCCGCACGCCTGACGCGCCAGCCGGTACCAGGGGAATAAGTTTATTTCTGGTACCAAAAATACATTTCGATTCAGACTCACAAAACCAGGTATCTGTCAGCCGGCTGGAAAAAAAGATGGGACTGAAGGCATCACCAACCTGCGTATTAGATCTGGATGAAGCTGTGGCTTACCGTATTGGTGAAGAAAATCGCGGATTAAACTGCATGTTTACCATGGTTAATCTAATGCGACTGGAGGTGTCAATTCAGGGGCCGGCAATTGCATCAGCTGCCTGCCGTAAAGCATTGGCTTATGCTCGTGAGCGAATGCAGGGTGGAGCGCCGGATAAAAAAGCATTACCAATAATTGAACACGCCGATGTTCGACGTATGCTGTATATAATGCGTGCGCGTACTGAGGCAATGCGCGCGTTGGTTTTCGAAGCAGCATTCAATCTTGATGTTGCGAGAGCGGACGCGGATAAGGAAAATGCCCGGGCCGCAAAACAACTGGCAGAATTACTTCTGCCAGTCTGTAAGGCAGCTGGATCACAAACAGGCTTTGACGTAGCAAACCTCGCGGTACAGGTGCTGGGTGGTCATGGTTACATCAGTGATCATGGGGTTGAACAGTACGTGCGTGACGCGCGAGTAGCGATGATATATGAAGGTAGTAACGGTATTCAGGCTTTGGATCTGGTAACACGAAAACTGTTGAAAGATGAGGGTCAACGTTACAATATTTTCGTTAATAGAATAAAGCAGGATATAACTCGATTTGAAAATATAGAGCGCTGCAAATTAATACTGTCAGGCCTGCATCAAGGACTACAACACTTATCCTCAAGCACGGACTTTTTACTGAACTGCAAGCCAGAAGCAATACGAGATGTTGAGACTGGTGCCGCGGACTATCTTAATCTTCTGGCTCTGGTAGCGAGTAGCTGGATGTGGTTACGAATGGTAGCGCATGTGGATGAATCCACTGAATTTGGGCTGTCAAAACTGGCAGTTGGAAATTTTCATACTGAACATATGATGCCTGAGTGCCAACTTCTTTCGGAACGGGTAATGCTGGGTGCAGGCACTATTGATTCACTTTCCAGTGATGTTCTCGCTGGTTGAGATAAAATGACTGAAAACAGGATAGAATTCTTAGAACATGAAAGAAACTTACATACCCTATGGCGCCTACTGGTGTAGTCCATTTGCAAAATGGCAAGGCAGTCTGGCACATCTGCACAGTCTGGAATTAGCCGCACATGTAGCGAAAAAAGCACTGGCGAACAAGAACATCTCTGCAGAAGTTTTTGATTATGGTGTGCTGGGTATGAGCGTGCCGCAAAAAGCCTGTTTTTATGGTTTACCCTGGGTTACGGCAATGTTGGGCGCAACCCAGGCAGGTGGACCAACAATCAGCCAGGCATGCGCAACCAGTGCCCGGGTTATGGCAAGTGCTGCACAGGAAATTGGCAGTAGCGCGGCAGAGTGTGTATTAACGATTACCGCAGATAGAATATCCAATGGACCACACCTGTATTACCCAAATCCCCTGGGGCAGGGAGGTACAGGTGATACTGAAGACTGGGTAATGAGTAATTTTAGTCGTGATCCCTATGCGGGTTGTGATATGACACAAACGGCAGAAAACTGTGCAATAAAATGGAATGTTTCAACTGAAGAGCAACACGATGTGGTGTTACGTCGTTACCAACAATATGAAGAAGCGATATGTAAAGATGGTGCTGAGTCATTTCAGCAGCGTTATATGGAATTACCTTTTGATGTACCTGATCAACGTTACCGTAAAACAATAAAGACTTTAGAAGGTGATGAAGGAATCCTGGCGACAACAGAAGAAGGCCTGGCAAAACTGAAACCGGTTAAGGAAAATGGCACAGTTACCTATGGTAGCCAAACACATCCCGCCGATGGTTGCGCCGGAATGGTGATTACCACTAAAGAAAAAGCTGTAGAACTTGCCACTAATGCGGACATAACAATTCAAATTCTGGCATTTGGCCAGGCACGGGTTGAAATGGCCTATATGCCTTCAGCACCGATACCTGCAGCGAAACGTGCCTTGCAACAGGCAAATATTTCGATTAAAGATATAAGTGCTATAAAATCTCATAACCCATTTGCCGTTAATGACATAATTTTTGCGAAAGAAATGGGTGTTGATGTAATGGAGATGAATAATTATGGTTGTTCCCTTATTTGGGGGCATCCCCAAGGACCAACTGGCATGAGAGCGATAATAGAACTGATTGAGGAACTTGGTATAAAAGGAGGTGGCTATGGTTTGTTTCATGGTTGTGCCGCGGGAGACACCGCGATGGCTGTTGTTATCAAGGTGGACTGATAGATGAGCGGGGCTAAACTTTACCCCACAGTTGTTCACATGCTTATTGATGCAGCCACCATGGCTCCTGACAGAGAGGCATTGGTGGCAGGTGATGAACGTCTCAGTTACCGACAGTTCCTGAATTGTGCAATCGGGTTTTCGATCGAGCTGGAACAGTCAGGTATTAAAAACGAACGAGTTGCCCTGGTAATGGGAAATTCTATTGATATTTGCATTGCGATGTTTGCAGCGCAAATGGCACATAACCAGATTGTGCCAATGAATCCGATGTATACCGAGCACGAATTGCTTCCGATGATCGAAGATGCTGATGTCAAATGCTTGATATATGACTCCAGCAATAAAATAACGGTGGAAAAAATTGCATCAGAGTTAAATATCCCTCACCTGATTTTTATTGATACAACCCATGGACGACGTTTGACGGAGTGGGTGGCGACTGAGTCTTTAGCTATACCCACTAATTTACCTTCAAATGAAGAACTGGCGACATTACAGTTCACAGGTGGGACCACGGGTAGAGCAAAAGGGGCAAATCTGACACATACTGCTCTTGCAACTAACATGCATCAATGTAATTCATTACAGAAAGCACGCATGGATATTGAACGCGTTCTCTGTGTAATGCCATTGTTTCATTGTTATGCCTGGAGTGTTTGTTTATACAACATGGTGAATTGCAGAGGAACGATGGTGATATTGGCAAAGTATCATCCACAAGAGGTTCTGGATGCATTCGGCAATGAGAAAATCACAATATTTGCCGGTAGCCCAACATTATTTACAGGTCTGATGAATTATGAAACTTTCAACCAGGCTGATTTCTCCTGTCTGACTAAATCAAACTCAGGTTCCGCACCTTTAGCGGAGGAATTGTTAGTAAAGTGGGAGCAAACAACCGGTACGCCAATTTTAGAAGGTTATGGTCAGACTGAGGCAAGCCCGGTTATTTCGTTTAATCCTTCTGATGGCGTTCGCAAAGCGGGTTCTGTTGGCATTGCGGTACCCGACACGGAAATTCAAATCGTAGATCTTGCTGATGGTAAGGAGATACTTGCTAACGGTGAAAAAGGGGAAATACGGGTGCGTGGACCACAGGTGATGCTGGGTTATCGTAATCGACCGGAAGAAACGGCAGAGTCCTTGCGTGATGGCTGGCTCTACACAGGCGATATCGGCTACCTGGATGAAGATAATTATCTGTTTGTTACCGGTCGAAAAAAAGAAATGATCCTTGTGTCTGGTTTTAACGTTTTTCCAAGAGAAATAGAGGAGTTATTGTTTTTGTATCCAGGAATCAAGGAGGCGGCTGTTGTCGGCAAGGAAGATGAATATCGTGGTGAATTACCGATTGCCTTTATAGTTGCTGTGGAAGGAGAGGTTCTGGATGTAGATCAGTTACGAACTTATTGTGAGACCAAGCTGGCAGACTATAAAGTACCTGTTGAATTTCGCATTGTTAATTCTCTACCAAAAACAGCGGTAGGCAAGGTAAATAAAATTACGCTGACGTCTATGGCTAACAATAACGCAGAAACAGAATAAAAAATAAAAGCACCAATTGAAAATGTTTAGATACAAAAGATTTAATAATCCCATACTGATACAACCAACCCGTGAATTGCCAAAATGGCTGGGTATCATTGGCGCCGGCACCATCGGACCGGATATTGCTTATTACCTGAAAAGCGCTATTCCCGATTTGAAACTGGTTTTGATCGACATTAATCAGGAGGCTCTTGATAATGCGGTTGATCGCATAAGCGCTTATGCGGATAAAGGCTTAAGCCGAGGCAAGCTAACGCAGGAACAGGCAGAAAATGTAAAACAAAATATTCTGATATCGACTGATTATCAGGCACTGGCATATTGTGACTGGGTGATAGAGGCTGCGTCTGAAGATATAGAACTTAAACGTAAAATATTTTCCGAGGTGGAAAGCATTGTGAGTGAAACGGCAATGATCACCTCGAATACCAGTTCAATTCCGGCAGAGAGATTATTTTCCCATTTACAGCACCCGCAACGGGCAACCGTCACCCATTTTTTTGCACCGGCGTTTCGTAATCCTGCCGTTGAGATCGTGGATTGGGAGAAAGCTGACGGCTTTATGCTTGAATACTTACGCTGGTTATTCTATGTGACAGACAAGATGCCAATGATTACCAGTGACGTTGTCTGTTTCATGCTGGATCGAATATTTGATAACTGGTGTAACGAAGCTGCACTGTTACTGGAACATGCCACGCCTGCGCAAATAGATTATGTCAGCAGCAATTATGTACATGCCGGACCATTCTTTGTACTTAATCTGGCTAACGGCAATCCAATTATTATTGAGACAAATTCACTACAGGCAGAAATTGAAGGCGAACATTATACGCCAGCTGAAATATTCAAAACGGCAGGTACCTGGGAGACGATAAAACCGGGTGAGCAGATCGAGCTTGATTCTTCGCTTGAAAAGGAAATTAAAGACAGACTACTTGGAATTCTATTTTCACAAAGTGTAGACATACTGGATAGAGAAATTGGCAAAGCCGAGGATCTTGATCTGGGTTCTCGTCTTGCCTTCGCTTTCAAGCAGGGACCATTGGAGTTAATGCGTGAGATTGGCGAAAAAGAATGTACACGTATTCTGCAGAAATTCACCAGGTCAAAACCCGGTATGCCATTACCAAAGCAGGCAATTAGCGCTTACACAAATTTCAAACGTTTCATACTTTTGGATGAACTCGATGGTGTGAAAATCATCACCATACGCAGACCCGATGCGATGAATGCGCTACACGATGAGATAAATGATGAAATACTTGAAACCATCAAGCAATACGAAAATGATCCGGATGTAACCGGCTTTGTTATAACTGGTTATGGTATGCGTGCATTCAGTGCTGGTGCAGATATCGGTAAATTCCCGGAAATGCTCGGCGATAAAGAACAATCCATAGAATATGCCAGAACCTGTTCACGTCTTTTAAGTTACCTGGATACCTGTAAAAAACCTGTCGTTGCTGCTTTAAATGGCATGGCGCTTGGTGGTGGCCTGGAACTGGCTATCCGTTGTCATGGTATCGTTGCTGTAAGAGATGCATGGATGCAGTTCCCCGAAGTAACACTTGGTATTGCTCCCGGCATAGGTGGAATGACCGTGCCTTACAGAAGATGGCCGGAAGCTTCAGCCGTGTTTCATAACATGCTAACAAAGGCTGAGAAACTGACGGCAGACAAAGCATCGGAATTGGGCATGTTCAACACCTTAGTTGATAAACATATGAATCTGGTCCCCGCAGGTGTGTGGTTGGTTAAAGATCTTGCAGAAACACAACATCAAATAACAGATGAGGCTGTTAGCATTGCTCCCATCATAAGAGAAGTTAATGAACCATTGAGTGCCTTTGGTCAGCGGCTGAGTGCAGAAGTTATCGATATCATCTGTAATGCGATAAACAATGCAGCTCAGGCCGAATCATTTACATCTGCTCTTGAGATTGGTTACGAAGCCTTTGGTGATAGCGCATGTACAGCTGCCGCCAGTGAAGGGATTAGTGCATTTACCCAGGGTCGAAAACCAGATTTTGTTGAATCAGGGTAAATTAGAAACAAACTCTCG
>JABHFC010000304.1 GCA_018676275.1 Gammaproteobacteria bacterium
GAATTGCAACATATTCGTTTTCGCGGTCATTCAGATACTGAAGTTGTACTTGAAGCCTGTGCTGCCTGGGGAGTAGAGACTGCGGTAAAACGGATGAACGGTATGTTTGCCTTTGCTGTTTGGGATAGACAGGAGCGTAAATTATCCCTGGTACGTGATCGTCTTGGAATTAAACCATTGTATTGGGGAAAATTTAATAATCTGCTGCTATTTGGCTCTGAACTGAAAGCGCTGAAAAAACATCCCGGCTGGCGTCCTGTGATTGATCGCACAGCATTGGCCGCATTCATGCAGCACAGATATATACCTGCACCACGTAGTATTTATGAAAATGTGTACAAACTTGAGCCCGGACACATCCTCACCATCAGTCCTCAGAATCAAATAGAAGATAAAGTTTACTGGGCTATAAACGACATTATACAACAGGGGAAAAGCTCACAGTTCCAATTCTCTGACGAAGAAGCAATCGATCAGCTAGACACATTACTTGGCGATGCAGTGCAACGTCGTATGGTTGCAGATGTGCCTCTGGGTGCCTTTCTTTCAGGCGGTATTGATTCATCAGCGGTAGTCGCACAGATGCAGAAACATGGTAGTCAGGATGCTCTCACCTTTTCTATTGGTTTTGATGACCCAAAATACAATGAAGCAGTCTATGCTAAAGCAGTCGCACAACATCTGGGAAGTAGGCATACCGAACTTTATGTCGGGCCAGATCAGGCAAGAGACATAATCCCCGCTTTACCAACATTCTATGATGAGCCTTTTGCGGATTCTTCCCAAATACCTACTTTCCTGGTCTCACAAATGACCAAAAAACACGTTACTGTTGCCCTCTCTGGTGATGGTGGAGATGAGTTATTTGCTGGCTATAATCGATATCAAACTGCCAGGCTAATACGACACTGGACCGCGCCAATTAAAGGTCCATTACGAAAAGCACTAATAGCTATATTGACAAGCCTGAGTCCGTCTGGCTGGAATAAACTTCTATATACATTTTCAAAACGTTGTCCTGGTCACAAACTCTATAATTTCGCAGCAATATTAAAAGTAGATCCGGCTTGTATATATCGTGAGTTAATCAGTGAATGGAATAACCCCGCAGCTCTAGTTATCGGTGCTGAAAACCCACAGGGAATATTATGGGCGGCTGCAAAATCACAGCACCTGGTTGATGTTGTTGAAGAGTTTCAATACCTTGATACCCTTAATTATCTACCTGATAATATTTTAACAAAAGTTGATCGAGCAAGCATGGCCGTCTCATTAGAAGCCAGAACACCGATACTGGATCATCGAATTGTGGAATTTGCATGGCGCTTACCAATGACTTTCAAAATAAGAGCGAAACAACGAAAATGGTTGCTACGCCAGGTAGCTTACAAATATATACCACGCGATCTTCTCGAAAGACGGAAAGCGGGCTTCAAAATCCCTATAGATGACTGGTTGAAGGGTTCACTGCGTGACTGGTCGGAGTCTTTACTTGATAAGAAACGCCTCAGCGAAGAAGGCTTTCTTAACCCAGTGATGGTGCACGAGAGATGGAACGAACATTTATCCGGGCAAAGAAACTGGAAAGGCTCGCTTTGGAATGTATTAATGTTCCAGTCCTGGTTGGAGGCGCAATGAACAAAGTGGCTCTTCACTGTCGCGGTTAACATATTATGCGTATAGGCTTTCTATTTAATCACTATCTAAGCTATCAGGTCCTGCATGGCGCCCCTTTTGCTTTTGAACTATCACGAATACGAAGTGATTTTCAGGTTGAATTACTTTTTTCAAACCAGAACTCTTACGACGAGGCAAAACGAATTGCCAGGCTCTACCCCGACAATCGATGTACATTCAAACTCTTAAAACAAAACTCTTTTACACGCTTCTCCTCTACGATTTTTCCTGACTTACATCGACCCTTAACACTTTTTGCAAATAGGAAACTGCTTGCATCTTTCAGAGCACTAATTGCCCCTGAAAAAAACTATATTATCCTGAAAGCCTTGCCCGCATTTCGGAACACCAGTTTCATAGGTCTCAGGCATGGGGCCGGTGACAGACCGGTGTCATTCAATAAGGGTCGATTTAAATTCGATTATCTATTGGTTCCCGGTCAGGCATATTTTGAACGATTCAAAGATGAATTGCCCGAAGGTTGCTGCAAAATAGCGGGATATCCTAAATTTGAAGTGCTGGAGAAACTAAATCCTGAAACAACTTGCTTGTTCAATAACGACCGACCGATGGTTTTATACAGTCCGCATTTTCACCGTCACCAGTCTTCCTGGAAAACTCTTGGCAGCGACATACTGTCTTTCTTTGCAGAAAGTGATGTTTATAACCTTGTCTTTGCTCCACATGCACGTCTTTTCGAGCACAGCATTTATCATGACAATATTGATATTGAGAAATTTAGAAAATGCCCAAATATTCTGATCGATACGGGTAGTGAGAAATCTTTCGACATGAGCTATACAGGGGCTGCCGATATCTATCTTGGTGATGTCTCAAGCCAGGTTTACGAATTTATTTATCATAAACGACGACCATGCGTCTTCCTGAACCCAAATGAACTCGATGCGGCGCAAATGAGTTTTTGGCGTTTTGGTCCTGTTATTGAGCAAATAGATTCTCTACAGGACGCCATAACAGATGCAGAACAAAGCTTTGAACAAAAATATCGCTCTGAACAGGATCATTTTCTGGAACTGGCTTTCTCTTTAGATAAGAATCCACCTTCAAAGCGTGGTGCTGAAGCGATAATTCAGTTTCTGGATAATTAATTCTATTTTTACCTTACTAGCGATCAGGAAACAAATCTTAGCCGTCGTCCAAGTTTACCCAAGGCGAGTCGATCCCGTCTCGGTAGTGCAAAACGTATGCTTAACCACATGACTAACAAATATACCAAAAGTATCACAACACCCTGAACATAAATATTCGCCGCAGAAGTCAGAAAATCTGCAAAGAAAATTGCCAGACATGCAATTGATGCTGAACCAAGTATTCTTAATACACTTCCATCAAGTGCATGCAGTTTTTCTCGTCTGGATAATTGTAATACAGACAGTGAAGCTGTCGTAAGCTGTCCTGCTGCAACAGCGAAAGCTACACCCAGTGTTTCGTAAACAGGAAAAGTGACAAGTAAAACGATCATCGCAACTATAAATCCGATTGTACTATTTATTACCGGCAATCCACGATGACTGATCACCTGCTGAATAGCCGAGGCCGGACCGATACCTGCTTCTACACCTTTGGCAGCTGTAAGGATTACAAGAATAGGCCAGGCTGCTGCTGCACCGGTAACAAAAAGTGCCAGAAGAAAATCGGCAGCAATGATCAAGGCTACCGCAGTAGGCAATGCAAGCAACAAGGAAATACGAATAGAAAAAGTGTATAGCGCCTGCATAGTTTCATGATCCCTGTTAGCACTTGAAGCAGCAATGGGTGATAAAACGTGAGAAAAAACACTACGTACCAACTGTGGAATACTGGCCAGTTTACGCGCAATACTGTACAAACCTGCTGCGTTGGCACCTGCCGCTCCGGGTATACAAAAATTAATTATAACGGCGGGCATATCAACAAACATCCGCCCCAGTACATTTGAAGGCAATATGGATAAGCCAGAAAGAAAAAGATCTCGAATTACTGAGCGGGAAAGTTTTGATTTGCAGATTAACTGCAGGCTGCAATAATTATTTAACACACGCAGCGCCAGTATAGCTGTAACAAAAAGTGAGCCGAGATGTGCTATAAGCAAGGCAAGAGTATCAACACCAGCCAGCCACAATATTACTGCCAATACCAATCGTAGTACCTGCTCCCACAAAAGACGTAGTCGAATTTCGGGGCCAAAGGCGTGACAAGCGCGCAATGCTGATGTTGCTATTTCCACCGTTGCCCATAGTGGAAGAGCCCAGGCAAACAGGCTGATCGCCAGCTCAAGCTGCACTGAATCCTTCTCGGCGACATTAAACAGGGGTGCGATTGACGCTGAAGACCAGGATAGAATTCCGGCAAGAATTAGACAAGGTAAAACTCCCAGAACAAAAGCACCTTTAATGATTGCCGCGCGAGCCTCTGCCTTATTTTCCTTCGGTAGTACGCGTTGCAATGCTGCTGTCATTGCCAGATCCGCGATATTTTCCAATAGATTAACCAGAGACCAGAGAACGGTGTATAAACCGTATGTAGCCAGACCGAACATCCAGGTGTAGGCCGGTTGCGCGATAATTTCGATTAAGGCACCGATCTTTGCCAGAAAAACTGTACCAGCACCTTTCGCTACATCTCGTCGAGCGTCAGATTCACTATTTCGGTGATCGTTATCAATAACTACTTTTTTATTTTCTTTTTCGGAGCTCATTTAGATATGAATAGAATTAGCAACAAATCCATTGGGTAGCATATCTGATATGAATCTCAGAAAATAGACCGGCAACCAAGGCCAACAAACAGAAGAAATAACTTGTGACGCCTGTTAGTCCTGATTGAAGCAAGCTTTTTCTTTTCGAGACAGTCTTTTGTGGGAGCAATTTACCAATTGAACTGGTTTTTTATTAATGCTGTCGCTTGTCGTGTAAAATCTGTCAAATCATAATTTTCCGGTATTAATTGTTTTTGACCATATGAAGTCTGCTTTCCTTTATCACAGCCTGCGTCGGGATATTTCCAATTTCTCCCTGATAAAACATCGCGCTTTTGACGGGTTTCTAATTAGTATGCATCAGTCCGGTACGCACTGGCTTAAACATATGTTGGCGACCGCTCTAACCCACAAATATGAACTGCCCCCACCTCAATACATTCATGCAAATGACGTTATCGCCGGACCGAAAGACCCATTGGCGAACGTTATGCTTCCGCATATTGTCAGTACACACTCAATCCCCCATATTTTACTTGGCTCCAGTTTATTTCGTCGCCTGGTCAAGTTACCTCCTTACGTGATACTTGTGAGAGATATTCGTGCATCACTGGTTTCTAACTTTGAAAAATGGAAAGAGCACTATGCCTGTGATTTTGAGACTTACCTGCACGGCGATATTAGTGGACGCAGGTTTAACAATGATATCTGGTGGTGTCTCCGTTTTTGTAATAAATGGGGCGAACTGGCAAAAAAGTTTCCCGATGGCACACTAATAGTTAAATATGAAGATTTGAAATCCAGTCCGTTACAGGAGTTGCAGCGAATAAATAGTTTTTGGCAACTGGATTTGACTGAAGACGTATTAAGTTATGCCATTAGTGAATCAACTAAGGAAAAAATGGCACTTAAAAAAGATCCGGATACGCCTTTTGGAGTGACTGTGGTTCGGAAAAACAAGCAACCATTTATGGAGTGGTATGATAAAGATCAGAGCACTTATTTTAGTAATGTTTGTGACGAGTTTCTAAATTTTGATTTTGGATATGATTACCGGACATAGAAACGCGTATCCTCTCTGGCAATGCATACAATGGTAAATAATTAGCTGGTCAACTAATGAGCTCAGAACAACAGGCTGTACTAAAAACTAATGAAGCTTTCTACAGGGCTTTTTCAAACAACGATATAGTCAGCATGGAAAAACTGTGGTCGACGCAAGTTGATATAACGATTATTCACCCTGGCTGGGCACCGTTGCAGGGACGTGAATCGGTTATGTCGAGTTGGAATCAAATCATGACAGGTGCAAGCTCATCACCTATTACATGCGTCAATGCCAGAGTAAATGTACTGGGAGATGTAGCCCTGGTTATTTGCACGGAAATACTCGAAGAAATTGAATTAATTGCTACTAATACCTTTGTTCTGGAATCAGGGGAATGGAAATTAATTCATCATCAAGCGGGGCCATTACCTCAATCAAATAATATTCATGAAGGTGACATACTGCATTAGTGTAATATAATGTTACTGTTACAATGGCAATTGAGCAGGGTTATTTTTTTCAATTTTTCCCTATAACGAAAGTACAAAAACTGGATCTATGCAAAACAAGCAACTAATAAAAGCACAGGTTGAAATTCTGTATTCTCAGTCGGCTGTTACCTTTCTATTCCCGGTGCTTGCATCAATCATTTTGGGGTTTGTACTATGGGAGGTCGCACATAAGCGTATATTAATTGCATGGGTTGTAGTCATCTGGGTCTATGCTGCTTCTCGTTTTGTTCTATTGTGGAAGTATAATAAGACAGAGATTACCCTGGACAATGCAGCAAAATGGCTTGATATATTTATCGGCTCAGTGTGTTTATCCGGAATAATGTGGGGTCTTGCCGCAATTATATTAATGCCTCATGAGGGAAAAAATATAACCGAATTTACTATGTATACAGGTATTACCTTGTTATCTGTGTCAGGCCTCGTCGCCGGTGCGACAATTTCCTATTCCGTTTGCTTATCAGTCCTGTATTTCTATGTCTTACCTGCTCTATTACCACCTGCCCTTTATCTTATTGCGTTGGGAGACATATATAACAGCACATTAGGCGGGTTTATCCTGCTGTATTGTTTTTTTATATCCAGTGCAGGTTACAGGATGAATAAACAACTGCTTGGTTATATACAGAAACAACATGAACTGGAAAAACTCAAACAGCAATTTCAACAATTAAAACTAATGTACCAAAAAGCTGTCAATCGATAGTCCTTTTATTACCACGGTTTCTACCCAGTTTGTTTGATGATATGTAACTCGCGTTGCGGGAAAGGTATTGCTATTCCCTCTTCATTGAACCTGGATAATATAAGCTCATTCACTTCATACATGACAGAATAATACTGTTTAGTTGGTACCCAGTATCGATAACCCAGTTCGATAGCAGAATCAGCAAAATTCTGAATGCCAGCCTGAGCTGCTGGTTCATCTACAACTTGCTGATTGCCAGCCAGTACTTCTTTAATAATTGCAATTGCCTTTTTTGTATCAGAACCATAAGCAATATTAATACTTGCTTCAATTACCAGGTTTGCATTCGAGTTATGTAATATCTCACCAACGATAAGCTTGTTGGGAATGGTAATTATCTCGCCGTCCTCGGTGATTAATTGCGTGTAGGCAAGCTTTACTTCTTCAACTATTCCGATTACGCCCTGAATTTTTATTGTGTCGCCCAGAACAAATGGACGAGTTAGTATAATTGTCAGCCCGGCACCATAATTAGATAAAGGTCCTTGCAGGGCCAGGGTTCCACCAAAGGCAACTGCACCTAGCGCGGCAATAAAAGGCGCAATTGTTATACCAAACTTACCAAGAGCTATGATTACTACAAATACCAGTACCAGTATCTTGGCTATGTCGGCGAAAAACTTACTAAGGGTAACGTCAAGGTTCGTTCGTTGACAAAGCTTCAACACCAGCCCGGCTACCCATTTGGCGACAAACCAGCCAAGTATGAGAACAATTATGGCTCCTAACATCTGGAAGCCGTAACTCACTACAAATTCACTGGCCAGGTCTGCAAGCTTCTGAATTGTTTCGAGATCGATATCGGCGGCGTCCATGACGGGTAGTTCTAGTCTTCGATCTTCTTATTAAAATGCGGCACGGAATCTTTGTCACCTTTATTCATGTAACGCTTTTCCGAACCTGTGGCAGTAACATTTTCATAGACACCATCATCGCGTTTCACCAACTTGGTGAAGCCCATATTTTTAATTTCACTATTGAAAGTGCTTACCGCCATTCCAGGTGCACGCGTAAATATGCGGGTGATAGGTGACAGGGGATCGGTATCTTCCATTGGAATTTGAGCTACAAAACATAATTCGCCCCAGGTTTCCAGCTTCGAATCCATAGGATGCACTACTTCAACGATACGAGCATTATCCTCGCAATGATATTCGTAAACTGGCATATGTGTTACAGGTCCGGAGTAAGGTCCGCCAGAAGCGTTTCAATATTTTCTCTGGTTTGTAAATGGAAAACGGAGTTACCATCCTTATCATAATAGTCGCTGGTAAGTTCCAGTTCTTCGCGCAAAAAAAGCTCCAGTGTATCTTTAACACCAAGGATCCAGTCACTCCAGTCAATACTCTTTCCGTGCATCAACTTCTGTTCTTCCCATAACCTGACGGAATTCAGCTTGAAAACACCGTATTCTGCTGTAAAACCTGATAAATCGGATGCGCGCACGGCTTTATCCTCATTTGACTGACATCGTGCATCCACATGAGTGCACAAGATAGCGGACTCGACCTTTTTGATAGTCTCTTCATCAATTCCATAATCACGTAGAGCTTGTTGAGCAAGATCAGCGGAATAGGCTTCTTTAGTTTCATAGCCTTTGGCACGATGATCTTCGTGATAACCGGCATCGTGGAAGAGCAAGGCATAGTAGACAGCTTTTTCATCAAGTGCGACACCTTCTCGCTTGCACCTTTCGATAATTTCCTCTGAGTAACGTGTAACCGTTACAGCATGGCCAAAATTATGATATGGCAGCTTCGAGCTGTACATCTCGGACGCAATTTTCTCGATTACTTTGTCATGCATGGGCATAGGAGGTATTTATGTTACTGGCTTACTTTCCGTTGCTAAGTTCATAAGAATACTCAACATTATATGATGTTATAACAGCATATTTGAAGTGAATACTTGTTCAAAATGACGAAATTGAGACCTTTGCCCTTATCTGGCAAGCAATTCGTCAGAAAACCTGCACTGCTGATGATTTAAAACTCAACCAAATTTGGTCACCGATATTGATGTTAAGTTCATTCAATGAAGCATGAGTGATGATCGCCTGCCAGGATTCTTCGGCTTCCACGACGATATGTATCTCTCCATAGGCCTCCTGCAAGGATTTTACCCGGCCCTGAAAATGATTACGCATGCTGGATTTTAATTCTTCCTTAGACAATACCAGATGTGCAGGGTCAACGGCTATTTGTATTCCGGATTTGATAGTAGATGGAATTTGGATCTCAGACCTGCCCGTATCAAATACATTCTTATCCGCATTTACCTGCCCCTTGAAAGTATTCAGGAGCAGGCAAGGCTTAATCTGGCCTTTATCGAGGACACAAACCTGATCCGCCAAACTCTGAGCCTGTAATTGATCGTGACTACTGAAAATAACGGTAGGAGAACCTGCCTCTCTCATGTCATTCAGGAGATTTTCAATATCTGCTTTGGATCCCTTGTCCAGATGGGTAAAAGGTTCATCGAGCAATAATACCTTTGGCTCCAGTACCAGGGCTCTGGCAATAGCAACTTTTTGAATTTCACCGCCCGACAATTCATGAGCACGTTTCTGTAACAGAGTCTGCAGACCCAAATTTTCAGCAACCAGTTCAATGCGTTTTTGCCATACACTTTTATCAATGCTTCGAAGTTTTAGTCCCAGTTCAATATTTTGCAGAACTGTAAAATTAAACAGATAAGGCCTTTGCTGTACATATGCTATTTGTCTACGCAGGGCTTGCGCCTTTCCATTTATTACTTTTTCATCAAAATAAAGTAAGCTGCCGCTCGCTGGTGTTGTTACAAAAGCCAACAGGTTTAAAAGGGTGCTCTTACCAGAGCCGTTAGCTCCCACTAATGCGGTAACGACATTTTGTCCGATTGAGTACTCCTCTATACGCAACACAAGATCTTCGCCGTGGGCGTAGGTAATATTCTGTAGTTGATAGGCCTGGGTCATTTGTTCAAATACTGAAAACGTTGTAATAAGCCATTCACAACAAAAGCTACTAATAACAACAACATTCCCAGCGCCAGGGCAAATTCAAACTCTCCCTTGCTGGTTTCGAGCGCGATAGCTGTTGTCATCGTGCGGGTAAAACCCTCGATATTTCCACCAAGCATCATGGCAATACCAACCTCGCCAATGGCGCGACCGAAACCCATCACCACAGCCGCCATAATTGCAAAGCGTACTTCGTTTAAAAACAGCAAACCTTGCTGAGTGAAATTTGCCCCCAAAGCCTTGCAGGTATCCGATAGTCTCGGATCAGCACTGTTAGCTGCACTAATGGCTAAGCTCCATATCACCGGAATTATTAACACAGATTGACCGATTACCATTGCTGTCGGTGTATATAACAGACCAAAATCTCCCATAGGACCCTGCCTGCTCAATATACCGTAGAGTAAAAGACCAACTACAACTGTGGGTAATGCAACCAGCGTGTTCAGGACTTGAATTAGAAGGCGCTTCCCGGGAAAGCTTTGCAAAGCTACAACCAGTCCCATGGGTATACTGAAAAGAGATGCCAACACAACCGCAATGACAGAAATTCTGATTGAGGTCCAGACAACGACAAACACTTCGGAGTTTAATCCAAAAATTAGTTTTATCGCGGAAACAATTGACTCTACTAAATATTCCATAAGCTGCCTGATTTTATAGTCTAAATAAAAACCACTGTAAGCCGACGAACGGGTAATTAGTTCGCTTGACTTGGTCTGACCAGCAACTAAGATGCTGGTACATTCTTCGGACTAATGCAATGAAGATCGAGTTTGAAAAAGACATAGTTGGTTTTCAGGAAGCACGAAAGCTCAAAATGATATTGGAGCATTATGCACATTCCGACGCGACTGATAAACCTACCTTATTGTTAATTGAATCTGTTCTTGAACAAATTGAAAGTTTTATTTCTGATCCAAAATTCGAATCTTTAACCAAGGATACCAGCATTGATGACTCTGCCTATCGTCTGCAGGAAGATTCGCTTACTTTTCTAAGTCGTTTAATCGCAAGTTTGCGTTCCATTATTGGCCCGACCAAAAAGGAAATGCTGCTTAGCAAGCAACGCCAGGAATTGCTGGAAAGGGCTGAACGAGCTGAATCAATGGCATTTGATGCCCTCGCCGAAACTGTCGGTATTGCCCGAGAACGTGATGGACTACAAAATAAGATTAAACAGCAGGAGCAAGAGTCGGACTGAATACAGTCCTATGATAGATTCCCTCAGATCAGGGAAACTCGAAGTAGCGATCAAATAGATCAACATCATCAAAATGTCGTCGTCCAACAAAAGCGGTTGCATGATGCCCCCATTGTCGCATTGCACCTGCATCTTCTACGCCCATAGGCCATAACAACCAGCGTTCCTTACGGCTTGTGCCAGCGACGATGCCGTTTTCTCCGAACATACTTTTTCGCTCGCCCTTTTCCATGCCCAGAGAGCGCAGTTCATTATAGTCAGCAAAAATATACGTAAGGTAATCCATACTCACCGGTTTCGCCTGTACAGCTTCGAGATAATGGGAACCAGAGGCGATACGAAGATGTATGCGTTCTCCAGTTTTCAATACAGGTGCCCGTTGCGGTACAAGTATTGGTTCTTCCCTGTTCTCATTTTTCACCCTGGCCAGGACGACCTCTTTAGGCGGAAAGAACATGTGATAACAACCGCAATTGTGCATAACGTCATACATAAGAACATTGCCGTCCAATCCGACAGTTACTCTCCAGGTAATGCCATCCAGATTGCCTGAAAGAATATCAAAAGCAGATTTTGCCGGTCTTGAAGGAAACCAGATAACATAATTGAATTGTGGCAATAGCTGATCATTGATCTTCGCATGTGAGAGGTGCCGGTAGACTTTCGGTCTATTTGTCTGGATTCCTAATTCACCCTTGGCAGACCAGACAGGAGCTCCAAATTTGTCGTTATCATCATGTACATCCAGTTGCCAGACAGGCGCAAACTGCTGAAACAAAAGGCTCTCATCTGTTTTTTCAAATAAAGGAATGGATAAACTGTTTTGACTGCTACTTTTTATTATCCGGGCAATAGCAGTGCTGTTTATGCCGGTCTCAGGTTCTGGTGCATAAGTTAGTAATTGACCATAATTGAGCCTTTCCCCCGCTGCTTGAGAAAACGTTTTCTTTATCTGCTTTTGCAATCGTTTTACGCCAATATTTACAAATACTCGAGATACGGGATAAAGACCTAGAATCCTGCTTGCCCGAATATAACTATCAGGTACCTGCGCTTCGTGTTTTATTTTTTCCAATTGCACAGGGTCCTGTAAATCCGCCTGCATCAAAATATCGGCACAGGCATCCAGCTTTTCAATCGTGATACCTCCAGCATTCTTGATCGACCTGTTTTGATGTTCATAACGTCGGGCCTCTTTATCCAGCTCACGCAATTGCATGAGCCATCCCGGCAATGTGTCTGCAGAGACTGTCTGGCCCAGATTTGCAAGTAAACGGTTTGTGCGCAGATAAGGAAACCCAGCCACACGTCTTGCCTGAACATCAGCAACTCCGGCCTCAAGTACTGATTTATCAACTTTGTCGAATAATTGTGCGCAACTGGACATTTTGCCACTGCTATCAACATGGATAGATTGTAAGGCTGATTGACGTAAGGTCTGGGTGCTACAGGCGGATAGCAGCAATAAAATGACAGCGATAAGTGCTGGCTTCTGCGACATTGACATCCTTTTTTCGTAAATGACCATAAAGCAACATATTCCATGGGAAAGCAGAGGCTCCGAACAGACTCGAAGATGAACTACCTGCTGACACTTTCAGGCTATTTTTATCCTTATTTCCGGTTAAAAGTGGCTGGCAAAGCGCAATAATACAGTGTAATTTAGCCATCCCTTTGAAAACAGTAATATTTATGGGTAAAAAGCTGTATATCAAATCATTCGGCTGTCAGATGAATGATTACGATTCTGCCAAGATGCGCGACATCCTGGCGGCGTCTCACGGTACAACAACAACTGACGATCCCGCTAGTGCAGACATCATTCTGGTCAATACCTGTTCGATCCGCGAAAAAGCCGCAGAGAAATTATTCTCTGAGCTGGGACGATGGCGCGCGCACAAGGAAACAAAACCAGGCCTGGTGATTGGCGTGGGTGGTTGTGTCGCCAGTCAGGAAGGTTCCGCCATTCGCGAACGGGCACCCTATGTCGACATGGTGTTTGGTCCGCAGACCCTGCATCGATTACCGGAGATGATCGAAAGCGTAAAGCAAGAAGGTAAACCGGTGGTCGATATATCGTTTCCCGAGATCGAAAAGTTTGACCGGATGCCGGAACCCCGTGCAGAAGGAGCAACGGCTTTCGTCTCGATCATGGAAGGGTGTAGCAAGTATTGTACATTTTGCGTCGTGCCCTATACACGTGGTGAAGAAATCAGCCGACCGCTGGATGATGTCATTACCGAAGTGGTACAGCTGGCAGATCAGGGTGTCAGAGAAATCACCTTGCTGGGGCAAAATGTAAATGCCTACAGAGGTGAAACACATGATGGCGATATAGCCGATTTTGCTACTCTAATTGAGTATGTTGCTGTAATCGAAGGAATCGAACGAATTCGCTACATTACTTCTCATCCGGTGGAATTCTCCGAGCGTTTAATCCAGTCCTACGCACAGGTACCTGAATTGGTAAATCATTTACATTTACCTGTGCAGAGCGGTTCTGATCGTGTTTTAGCTATGATGAAACGCGGTCATACTGTGCTGGAATACAAATCCAAACTTCGTAAATTACGAAAGATCCGACCAGGTATCAGCATCTCATCAGATTTTATAGTGGGTTTCCCCGGTGAAACTGATGAGGATTTTGAAGCGACAATGAACTTGATTGCAGATATCGGCTTTGACCAATCATTCAGCTTTATATACAGCAAACGTCCGGGAACGCCTGCGTCTAACATGGCTGATGAAGTTTCCGACGAAGTAAAAAAGGAACGTTTGCAAATATTACAAAGCCGAATCAATCAGTTTTCAGTTGACATTAGTGCTTCGATGGTGGGAAAACAACAAAGGATCCTGGTGGAAGGACCATCACGTAAAGATCCCAACGAACTCTGTGGTCGTACTGAAAATAATCGCGTTGTTAATTTTTCCGGCGAACCGGAATTAATCGGTCAATTTGCTGATGTGCTGATTAGTAGCGCCCTGCCAAACTCGCTACGCGGTGAATTAAGTAAACATAACACCGGTGTTCTACCCACATCCCGCCCTGAACAAAATATCGCCGTTTAATTCTTGAATACGATCAGCAACAAAATCCAGCCCATTGCGACAGAAGTTCTGTTGGAACCATTGGACAACAAGCGATTGGCCAACCTTTGTGGACCCCTGGATAATCATTTACGCCAACTGGAACGTCGTCTGGGTGTAGAAATAAATAACCGTGGAAATAATTTTCGAATTATTGGTTCTCCGAAGACGGTCGATATTACCGCCCGATTAATAGAAAATATTTACGATGCAGGCAAGGACGAAATAATAAATGCAGAAAAAATTCATCTCTTTCTTCATGACGCCAATATTGAAGAAGAAATTGATACTGAGATGCCCGATGAAGTTTCAATTAAAACAAAACGCGGTGTCGTCAAAGGCAGAACGCCTAATCAACGTCTGTATCTAAATAATATTCAAAACCATGATATTAACTTTGGTATAGGCCCGGCAGGCACTGGTAAGACTTACCTCGCCGTCGCCTGTGCAGTGGCTGCACTGGAACAGGATTTAACCAGACGAATTGTTCTGGTTCGACCCGCCGTTGAAGCAGGAGAAAAACTCGGGTTTCTTCCTGGTGACCTCGTACAGAAAGTTGATCCTTATCTTCGGCCACTTTACGACGCACTTTATGAAATGTTCGGCTTCGAAATGGTCGCAAAATACATAGAACGAAACGTAATTGAAGTAGCTCCTCTTGCCTTTATGCGCGGACGTACTCTGAACGAAGCCTTTGTCATTCTTGATGAAGCGCAAAATACCACAGTAGAACAAATGAAAATGTTTCTCACTCGCATCGGATTTGGTTCAAAGGCAGTTATTACCGGTGACATAACACAAATCGATCTGCCTCAGGAGCGAATGTCGGGCTTGCGGCATGTCATTGATATACTGAATGATGAACAAGGCATAAGTTTTACTTTTTTTAAATCAAAAGATGTTGTCAGGCACCCACTGGTAGCACGTGTGCTTGATGCCTACGAACGACATGAGCGTTCAGAATCCTAGCCGGTGACTCATACCATTGACGTCCAGCTAGCTGTTGATAAGGCACAGGTACCAGATACAGAGCAAATAACTCTTTGGGCCATTGCGGCACTGGATGGTGTTGATACTGACAGCGAATTATCGGTTCGGGTCGTCGATGAAGAAGAAGGTGCTCAATTAAATGAGAAATGGCGGAAAAAGAGTGATCCGACCAATGTTCTGTCGTTTCCGGCTGAAGTAGGCGAGGAGATTCAGCCGAAACCACTCGGCGACATTGTTATTTGTGCCCCAGTGGTCGCCAGAGAAGCCAGGGAACAAGGCAAAGCACCTGAGGCTCATTGGGCGCATATGGTTATTCATGGCACTTTGCATTTATTAGGCTATGATCATATAGATAATAAGGAAGCTGAAAGGATGGAATCACTGGAAATTGAA
>JABHFC010000305.1 GCA_018676275.1 Gammaproteobacteria bacterium
CGCCAATCAAGGCGCGAGGAGTGTAGTTTGGTCATTCCAAATGAACGAAGAGCAAAACAGAGTGGGCCTTTTCAGGCTCAACCCGAAGGGCTGGGGCTAATTTTGCCTTCAGCTACGTTATCATTCGCTTATGTAGAGTGACTACACTACGTTCATTCTGCCTTGCTGAAGGTAAAAATAGCCTCCAGCAGTGCTGAAGCTAAAAGATAAACAGACCCCAGTATTCCAGTGACCTCTAAGACCAAAAACCGCCATTTGAACTCCCTGCAACCGGGATTCGAACTGCATTGGTATGAAATTCGCGAAATTCTCGGACAGGGTGGTTTTGGTATCACCTATCTCGCAGATGATAAGAACCTCGCTCATGAAGTCGCGATAAAGGAATACATGCCCATCGACCTCGCTGCACGTGGCACTGATGGTTCTGTCCAGTCTATCTCTGAAACCCATAATGATCGCTACTTATGGGGTCTGAATAGCTTTATTGAAGAAGCCCGTACACTGGGTTTATTTAATCATCCCAATATAGTCCGTGTAAGAAATGTTTTTCAGAGCAATAACACCGCTTACATGGTTATGGACTATGAACTGGGTGAAAGTCTGCAGGACATTCTGAATCGCCGCAAAATTCTGGATGAAGATGACATAGGTACCGTTATCTATCCCATCATCGATGGAATGAAACAGGTACATGCCCATGGCTTTATTCATCGCGATATAAAACCAGCCAATATCTTCATCCGTGTGGATGGCGATCCGGTACTACTCGACTTTGGCTCTGCAAGACAAGCCTTGAGTGGCCAGCAACAATCGCTGACCAGTATCTTTTCCAAAGGTTATGCGCCCATAGAGCAATACAGTTCAGAGGATGAGCAACAGGGTCCGTGGACAGACATATATGCCTTTGGTGCCACCATGTATCGTGCCATCGCTGGCGTACCACCCTCGGATGCGATTAATCGAAGTTCAGCTCTGAGTCTCGCTGCCCGTGATACTTATGTTTCTGCTGTGGAGATCGGTGCCGGACGCTATTCCGAGAAATTGCTGGAAGCAATTGATGCTGCCATGCAATTCAAACATCAAGATCGACCACAAACAATTTCTGAATGGCAAACAACATACATCGCACCCAGATCTAACCAGCCATTAGTTCAGGCTCCGGTTAATATTGCAGATAAGCCTGACCCATTAGCTGAGAAAATCCGCGTGGCTGAAAGCGGAGATATTTCTGCACAATCAAGTCTGGCGTTTATGTATGCCAAGGGTGAAGGTACAGAGAGAAATGATGATGAAGCGTTCAAATGGTTTAGTAAGGCTGCTGAACAGGGAGATCCAATTTCACAATTCAACCTTGGTGTCATGTACGCCAAAGGGCGAAGCGTGGAACAAGACTATGGGGAAGCATTTGAATGGTACCTAAAGGCTGCTGAACAGGGTGATGTCAACTCACAGGCGACAGTCTCCCTCATGTACACAAAAGGTGTAGGTGTAGATAAAGATTACAAGTCCGCCTTTGACTGGGCGCTACGTGCAGCAAAAAGAGGTCATTTAAACTCCATATTTAATCTCGGCGAGTTTTATAGTAATGGTCTTGGTGTCGAGAAGAATCTTTCTGAAGCTTTCAAATGGAATAAGAAAGCAGGTTTGAAAGGTCATATTAAGGCACAACTCAATCTTGGCTTTATGTATGGAAAAGGCGAAGGAGTAGCCAGAGACGACACTGAAGCCTTTCATTGGTACAGAAAAGCGGCTGAGTCTGGACATCCAAACGCACAATTTAACCTCGGAGTGATTTATGCCAAAGGCAGAGGAGTAGCGCCCAATATTGAAGAAGCCATGATCTGGTATAAACTCGCCGATGAACAGGGAGTGGCTCAGGCAGGTCGAGCATTAACCAAACTTAAAAAACAGCAGTCATAACGCAACTAAATTGCCTCAAATTAATTTTTTTCTTTGCGCATTATTCAATCATTTATTGTTACAATTCAAACCTGATTTATAAACTGTCCTGCAGTTTCGCGTCTTTCATTGTTTAGGCATACTATCGATGTTTTGTAATTCTCCCGTTAATCTTACATTTTTATGAATACAAATTTATCTTCACTAGTCTCAACTTTCCATGATTTGCGTCAGCAACATGATGAACTGGTTCTCGCTACGATTATCGAGACCCTGGGTTCAACTTATCGGAAAGCTGGTGCGCGCATGTTAATAACACCTGACGCCGATTTCTTTGGCCTTCTGGGTGGAGGTTGTTTTGAAGCAGATTTGCTTATTCATGCACAGGGAGTATTTGATAACCATCAATCCAAAATTGTTTTTTACGACATGCGGGCTCCAGAAGATGAAATCTGGGGGCTGGGCTTAGGTTGTAATGGTGCGGTACGTATTTTGTTGCAGTTAATTTCAACAAACAATGATGAGCATGCCATTCATTTGATCGAACGTGTGTTAGAAGAAAAAGAATCACAGGTCCTGGTCACCATCTGCGAATCCAGTCATGATGATTTAAAAGCAGAAGAAAATTATTTAATCCGCTACGAAGATAATGTGCCATTAAATCCACCTGAAGACTGGCCCACAGAGATTGCTCCCACTAGCCTTCGCGCACATCAAACAGGAAGTTCATTGCTAAGTCAGCTGGAAACAGAAGATAAGTCGCTTACAGTTTTTTGCAGTGCCATTACCCCACCAAATCATCTGCTTATTATTGGTGCCGGACCCGATGCTGAACCGGTAATAAGGTTTGTCAAAGAATTAGGCTGGGAGATTACCGTAGTTGATTATCGTGAATCCTTTCTAAACCAGGAGAATTTTAGTGTAGTCAACCAGCGCATACTGGCTACACCGGAACAACTTTCCGAACGAGTGAACCTGCAGGAAATTGACGCAATTGTCTTGATGACGCATAAAATTGAATATGATGAACGTTATCTAAATAATTTAACCAGTACCTCGGCAAAATATATTGGTTTACTGGGACCGGCAGCCCGTCGCGACAGGTTACTAACATCTCTGGGCGACGATGAAAAACTGATTCGAGAACGAACATACGGACCGGTTGGCCTGGATATCGGCGGAGAGTTACCCGAAGAAATTGCCCTTTCTCTCGTCGCACAAATACAAGCTACACTATTCGAGCGGGACGGCGGACCATTACATAAAAAAACGACACCGCTACATGAAGACAATGAATTCAGTAATAGTGATCTTCATGCAGTTATCCTCGCAGCAGGTGGAGCGAAACGTTTTGGTGGTCTCAAACAATTACTTGAATACAAGGGAACATCTTTACTACGTCGTAGTATCGATATTGCCCAGAGCGTACTGGAGAAACGAGTATCTGTGATACTGGGTGCCCGCGCACAAAAAGTTAAACGTGATATCGAGAATCTTGATACCAGGATTATCATCAACGATGACTGGGAAAGCGGGATTGCCTCTTCGTTAAAAGCAGTGATTGAAACTCTCCCTGAAGATTGTTCAGCAGTAATGTATATATTGTGTGATCAGCCACTCGTTACCGAGAAACATTTAGATCAGCTGTCTGAACTCTGGCTCAATGATAAATCTAAAATTGTTGCCAGTGCTTACGCAGATACAATCGGGGTACCGGTTATTATTCCTCGTGATTATTTCTCAGCGATCATGGGACTGAAAGGCGATGTTGGGGCAAAATCTGTTATCACCCGCTACGCTGAAAATGTAGTTAGTGTAAATATTCCTGAAGCAGAATTTGATATCGATACCGAATCCGATTACATGAACTTGCTGTCAAAATAGACAGCGCATCAGGGGCAAGAAATAGAAGCCCTGCATGCCCATTTCAACTTTTTCTATTTAATGATCATATCCCCAACTTCTTTCTCTCAAATTGGTTGCATGTCATGATTAGAGGAAATAGAGTATAGGTATTATTTGCCTATAATAACCAATCATAATTGGAGCCAGGATCATGATAAATCGACTTTTTTTCCCCACACTGTTTATATCCTTTCTGATGATTTCTTCCGTAAATGCGGCAGACGATAACAAACCGGGAATGATTGTGCAGAACACCGTGAACCAGGTGCTCAATATTCTGACAGATGACGATTTAACCGAAATTGAAAAGAAAAGCAGATCTTATGAGCTGGTCTCTCAGCAAATCAATTTTGTAGGTATGTCACGCCGTGTTCTGGCGATTAACTGGAATAAAGCCAGCGACGAACAAAAACAGAAATTCGAAGATCTGTTTAAACAAATCCTGTTGAACACTTATTGGCAACGTATAAAAAATTATAACGGTGAAAAAGTCGAGTACATCACTGGAATGATCGAAGGCAATCGCTTTGCTACTGTGGACACGGTTATTGTGTCTGATAAAATTGAGATACCAATAACCTACCGTATGGAACTAATCGATGGCACCTGGACGGCCTATGATTTTCTTATAGAATCTCTGAGTTTAGTCACAAACTACCGAACGGAATACAGAAATGTAATAAAAACACACGGTGTCGATGGTCTGCTAAAGCAAATGCAGGAAAGATTGGCGCACTGATTACGAGAAATAACTGAATCCGGTTAAAAAACTTATCTCTGTTTAATTTGTACTTCCATCTCCGGAAGCACATTGATTATTCTCTTTTAACCATTGCCGTGCGTGAAGAGCCCATTTCAACTCACCCGAACGGCAAGAGTTACCAGAATCGCATAATCTCAAATAGTTTTTTAGAGGTATAACGATCTGACAGTTCAATCTGTAATGCAGAACAGCCGCATACTCATACCAATATTGCGGATTATCGACATTTAGCTCAGTCGCCCGCTTCAGGTTATGGGCAGCCTCTTCAAAATTTACAAGTTCATGGGAATAGTGCATTCCTCTTTCAAACCAGATATCCGCATCGTCTCTATTAAAAAAAAGGGCATTTTCATAATCACTCAGAACCTGCTCATACTGCTTCATCTTGCGAGATAATAAAGCATGTGCCATCAGCGTATATCGATCCATCGGTACCAGTAAGATCGCGAGATCCAAATCTGCTATTGCTGATTCATACTTAAGCATTCTTTGTAATGTATGGGCGCGCCACCTTAAAGTCTTTGGATCTTGTGGCCACTGCTCGAGGGACAAATTAAAATTCTGCAGGGCTTTTTCATACTCCTGCAGATGATAATAATTAATACCACGTTCCCGCAAAATAATATAATCGGCTCCTTTATCAACTGCAAAATCAAAATGTATCGCCGCTTCATCATGTTGCTTTCTTTCTGCAAGCGACTCCGCAAAAATATAATCGCTATAGCCCAGCAGTTGCTCCAACTGGGAGTATTTCTTCGCTACGATTCTGGTTTCATCAGCAAAATTCATTAGCTCTTCTGGATTACCACCCCACTCCGGTTTCAAACTCCAGAAATAACTCGATCGAACCAGGTAAGAAGCCGGATCAATATCCAATGCTTCTTTCAATGTTTGTTTTTTATATTCTTCATTTTCAAGCATCATCAACACTTTCATAGCAAGTGCATCAGAAGCAGATGAGCGAGGTTTTAGCTGTATCGTCTTTGTGATATCCCCGGCCGCCAGCTGCAAAAAGTCGTTCATCTTTTTAAATCGTTCAGACGAAGTTTCACTTTTGCCAAGATGGCCTCGCCATGACCAGGCAACGTCATAATAATAATGAGCACGTACAAGATAAGGCACATAGCTTTCCGGGTTTGCCTCAATCCACTCGGCTAATAAGGCTTCGTATTCAGGATTAGAGTTGGCGAGGGTCTCAAGAACAAATAACACCAGTCTTTCATCGCCACTACCTTTCTCATAATTTTCCTGGTAGCTATGTAACATTTTGCCCAGTTGAGCATACTTCCTGTTTTCCAGTAATCCCAGTAAGTTCAGGCGATCAGGAAATACAGTTGCGGCGCTAATGCTAAACTGAATTATGCTAAAGCAAAGGAATACACCAAACTGTACCAGAGCATTAAAATTTCCTTTTTTATTTCTGATTTTCAATTTAGATATTTATCCTTTTATACACTGAGTCAAAAAGAGAGTGCGAAGTATACGGTAAGACAGGCTTAAAAATGATAATTTCGCTTAGCCTTAAAGCTGACAGACACTCTCATACAGAATGAGACTGCCAACATAAAAAAGGAATTATCGTAGATAGGGAAATTATACAGCCCTGGAAAAAACATACACAGCAATCAGAAATATTCTCTATTACTGCTGTGCACTTTGTGACACAAGCTTAAACTCAGTTTATCTTGATTAACACTCTCTCCAGTTTGCTTTTAGCTACAGACCACTCCGGTGCCAATTCAATAGCCAGTCGATAGTCAGATTCGGCATTTGACAATTTTCCCAGCTTTTCGTAAGCCATGCCTCTGTTCAGGTAGGCTACATAATCCTGACGAAGATCCAGATCAAGTGCCTTTGTATATTCCAGAATTGCACTATCGTAGGACTGCCCGAGGAAAAACAGGTTACCGCGATTCACATATATTGCGCCAAATTCCGGATAAAGCTTCATAGCTCTTTCGTAATCTTTAATAGCCTCCTGATACTGTTCATCAGCCGCGTAAAGGATACCTCTATTAACAAAAGTGGCGGCCTTATCCCGCAGTCGCAGATTACCGAGGCCAATAGCCCTGCTACAGGTCTCGATTTCCGAGCTGGACGTATTTTGCATTTGTATAGCTATCCCTGCAGAGAAATAACACTCACGTGCGTCATCGCTATCTCCCAGGATAGTGACTGACTGAGCACTGGCACTAAATGGGCTGGTCATCAGGAATAGTGTTATCAGCAGAAAAGGCATATTCAAAAAATTATTCATCTTCAGTCTCCTACAAAAGCAGAACGCTCGCTTGAAGTGTAGGAAATATTTGGGCGATTTTCCAAGTTTTCGACTTAAACGAGCGTAAATATTCAAATAGACCCTGTAGTTTGCAGGTGCTCACTCAGTTAGGAATTCGGCTATTTATAGTCCACCTGGCATTTCCCGCCTTCGGCTGATAGCACCTTACCCTCATCCCATCAATTTCAAGTAACTCATTAATGAGATAACCATTACTGTTCGGAGCAGAACAGACTTTGTCCTTTTGCACACAATAATTACTCTTGTTAAGTGGAGCTCCAGGTTTGCAGGAGTAACTTTTACACTGAGAATCATTGTCACATACTTCACCACTTATCTTGGGAGGATCCACCAGTTTTGTCAGACCTAAAGGTGTGGCATCAACATAGGCATGAATATCTTCAGGTAATAATTGCTTGAGTAAATAGGGGTCTGTTGCTTTCTTATATTTAAACCACTTATCAAAAGAAACATAGGCATCCACATTACGCTTTAACTTCGCCGCAGCGATCCCTCTAATTAACCAGTTCCATGCATGCATTGCGTCAAGTCGATTGACCTGCTCGGCATGTTCGTAAGCAGTTGACCATTGTTGTTCACGCAAATAAATTAGTCCGATGTTTTCCAGCGCAGTTGCCTGATCTGCTTTCTTCGGTCCGGCCAGCTCAGTCGCTCTCTGAAAATCCAGACTCGCCTGTTCATTATTTCCATCCATCAAGTGAGCCGTGGCCCTGCTATTGTAATGAAGCCATTGCTCTGGCTCGATGCTAATGGCCTTATCATATGCTGCTATTTGTTGTTCGCGCTGATCAAGGCGATGATGTGCATTAGCCAGACCAATTAAAGCTTCCACAGAATCAGCTTGCTGCTGTAGAACAAAAGTAAAAGCAGTTATGGCCTTATCAAATCGTTGCGAATAAAAATAAGCGTTGGCCACGCCTAACCGTGCAGCAATATATTCCGGCGCCGATGTTTCGACCTTCTCAAAATTTTTAATAGCAAGATCGTAGTTTCGATTTGTCAATTCTCGACTGCCATCCACCATGTCGCCGGACTCTTGCTGCGGGTCTGCTGTGTTCTCCAGCAACTCTTCGTTGATTTTATCGGTGGTCGACATCGCATCCTCAAGTAAAATTATTTCAACATCATGCTCCGGGATCGTCTCTGTATTTTGACCATCATCAATTGGCTGAGATTTCAGCGACAGAAATTCTTTATTACTGGAAGCCTCGACCATATTTAGTTCTGCATTCAAAACCACCAGCTCTGTGCGTAAATCTGCTATCACATTGTTTAATTCTGCAATTTGTGCACTGACAGTGTGCGCTTCTTTTTTCTGTGAGGCAGACTGATTCATTGACCAGAGCAAGCCACAAATGGCAATTAACAGGACGACAATAAACAAGATGGGGATACTCAGTGAGCGTTTTGCACCCGGTCTGCTGACAACTTTGGTAATTTCAGGTAGTTCAGACATGTAGGCTTGGATAATCTGTCATCATTAGTACCCCACCTTAGCCCCAATTTACTGCCTGATAAAGGTTAAATATGCTCTAGCCAAAGCATAATATGTTAATGTCTATATTCACCGACAATCCGGGTGCCGATCTTGTTCGAACAAATTTTGCATAAATTCTATGCTGCCAGTATTAGTGTGGGTCTTGACGGATCCATGCTTGTCGCAAGTAATAAGGATCGTCTGATGGCCTGGGGAATGATCTTCTGTTTCGTCACAGCTCTTAGTCTTACAAGCTGGCTTTGCTGGCGGAAACCATATGCACAGAAAATATCTATCGCTGTGCTGGTCATGTCTCTGAGCATACCTGTTGTCGTTATACCCTCTGCTCTTAAGGAATATGTGCATGTCAGCCCTGAACAAATAACCATCGATACCGGGTCCTGGTATAAGCAATCAACAAAGGTAATAGCCCTGGACAACCTCCATGTATTGAGACGCGACACTAGTGATTACATGGTGAGTAATCTAATCGGAGATGATTATGTGACCTGGCATTTCGAACGACAGGATGGCAGCGTAGAAAGCCTTATCCTGAATGACTTTTTCAGTGCTCACAGTATGGCTATTGTCCACTACATTCGAGACCGGGGTCATCCGGTCAAGTGGCTAGAGGTTCAATATTATTGACTGTCAGATTGTAAGAGCTGTAAATCGGCAATCACTTCAGCGACATGTTTCTTCGGTTTAACTTTACGATAAATTTTTGCCAGCTTACCTTCTGGATCAATAATAAATGTATGTCGCTTGGCGTAGGTTAGCGGCCCCATAGAGGTCAGGCAGCCGTACTTTTCCGCCACTTCTGACTCAGCATCGGATAGTAAAGAAAAAGGCAAACCGTGCTTTTCCGCAAATTTCGCATGACTCTCGGCACTATCAAGACTAACACCCAGTACTTCTGCACCCAGTTCATGAATTTTAAAAATATCATCGCGAAAGCTACAGGCTTCTGTGGTACATCCGGGGGTATCGTCCTTGGGATAAAAGTACAACACAAGCCACTTACCCGCATAATCCGCAAGCTTATGTGTCTTTTTATATTGATCGATAAGTTCGAATCCAGGTGCTGCATCCCCTGGCATAAGTTCATTTTCAGCACTGGAACTAAACGGCCACATTAGCGACACCAGTAACAATGTAAGGGAGCAGACCGACGCAATATTCAGTTTCATATAAATCACCTTTGTATCTATTTAAATATACCTTGAGAGTCATACTGATTTTACGCCTTTTTAGGATTAATAACATACATCTTAATATTCAAAAGCTTTGCTAAGCTTCAGCTTGTTTTGACTGCTTCCTGATTGCCCGAATCTCTTTTTGCGAGAGACCAAGTGATTCCAGAAAATCCTGATGCATTTCCGGCATCGCTCTTTCAAACTCAATATGCCACTTTTCCATATCATCGTCGCTAAGGCCTGTCGCTCTCAGCAACTTCACCCAACGATCTTTATCCAGAAGTCGTGTTGATTTCAACATTTTGGATTGACCAATTATCTGTACAATAATTTGCTGTTGTTGCCGTAGTTTTGCAATCTCCTGATTCAGAAGTTGAAGACGGTTCGTCAAAATAGACGTGCTTTTACCCGACTTACTATTCAGTAAACCTGTAATTTCCTCTAGTGATAGCCCTCCATTTCTATAAATTAAAATCAACTTCAGTTTTTCAATATCACCATTAGTATATAAACGATAATTTGCTTCACTACGTGAAGATGGTTTCAACAATCCCTTCTTATCATAATAAATCAGGGTGCTACGGGAGATAGAAAATTGTTTTCCCAGTTGACCAATAGATTTCAGCTTTGAATTACTCATATTATTTACTCAAAATTCTTTCTTATCAGGTTCAAAGTATATTGTTCTAGCATCGACAGACCCGAGAACCTCTTCTGAGTAATGACATTGAAGAAGTGATTTTAGATCATCAACCAGGTCTCTATTTCCCTGCAGAAAGTTCTCAAAATTTACATTCTGGAGTTCACTCATCCGCTTGTGCATTATCCTGACAATTGCTTCAGTAATAGTTCGATGATATTTGTCGTAAACACCCAGACTCTCAGCATACTTTTTTGTCCCTGTAGCAATTTTTTCGACAGCATCTTTCAAGCTCATGTTATTCAAATATAGCCACGCGATTCGTAAATGACTGACATGACTCAGATCATCAGGTGAGAGGGTAAGAGTTTCAAATTGATCCAATAATACTTTATCAGACAAAGACATAGACAGTACCTCACTGCTTAGATGGTTAATAATAACCTTAGTCTAAACTGTATAGCTATAGTCGGGTCAAGCTCACGCTAATAGTCACTTATTTGCGTGATTTGATAATGGATTGAACTAGCGGGCCTAATTAACTTTTTATGCCTTTTCCCTTTTTCGGAAATAATCTCTGGTTTAGTCGGATGAAGTTATTTATCCATCGTTCAATAAAGGAATCAATTTTCGTAGTGCGTAAATAGCTGTAACCGATCAATGAGATCGTCAGCGCACCAAACCCGTCAACAATTAAATCGATCATAGTGTCCTGCAATCCACCTGCCTGGGTATTCATACCAAAAACCTGGTCAAGTAAAAACTCGAACATTTCCCATATTGCACCCATCCCCAGCGAAAACATAAAGGCAAACAATGCCACAAAGGAAGGTTTCATATGTGCTTGCAGACGTTCATGCTCATTGATGACGTGCACCAGCAGAAAACCAAGAATTCCCATGATCAGTCCTGAACTGGTATGCAGAAGAATATCCCACCACCAGTACTTGACATAGAAGCCTTGCATATCTCCCAGGAACAATGAAGCATAAACAAATACGACAGTAAGGAATTCAAACTCAGAAGGAATACGAACATGAAGTTGGTGACTAAGAATGATCGGTACAAATACAATTACAACTATACCTGATGTTGCGAAAGCATTAAGCCAGTTACCCTGCAAAAACTCCAGAATTGCTCCAATTATCAGAATGGTTTTCAGGATCATACTTATCCACCAGTCCAGTCGATAAATCATCCTGTCTGACATAATTGCTTTCGCTACATTGTCATCTTTTTCATTTGTCATTTATTCACTTTCCATAAATAACTTTTAAACGTGTCCGTCAATGGCATGACTGTAATAATATATAGGCTATAAGCAACGAAGCAGCTAACATAGATTACATAGATTACATAGATTACATAGAGCATAGCTCAATTTAGTCATTGCTACTTTATATTGTAAACATTATAGCGAGACATTATCGATGAATGAAGAAATCAGAAAACTACTTGCACAGATAACTGAACTCGAAGATGAACTGCATAAAGCTATCCAGGAACAACAGGTCGAGCTCCGTTATGTAATCGACGGTACTAAAGTACGTTTCGAAGAAAATATTCGCAATGCTCATCGCCAGTTAAAAACCGGATATCTAAGATGGATACGCCAGAGTCAGCCACGTAACGTAATTACCGCGCCAATAATTTACAGCCTGATTTTTCCATTCGTATTGATCGATATCTGCGTGTCATTATATCAGGCTATCTGCTTCCCACTTTACCGCGTACCGAAAGTATCTCGTTCCATGTATGTCATTGTTGATCGTCAGAGCCTGAATTATCTGAATTCCATTGAAAAATTAAATTGTATTTACTGTGGTTATGTCGGTGGGGTCATCGCTTATACACGTGAGGTTGCTGCTCGATCCGAACAGTATTGGTGCCCAATAAAACATTCTCGCAAAATACTAGACCCTCATCGTCGTTACGCACGATTTGCTGATTATGGAGAGGGGGAAGGCTATATTGAAATAATGAATAGAATGCGTGCCGAACTTGAAGCTGAACTCAGATCTGAAGATCCTGATAATGAGTTATCCTAGGAGTCTGTCGGACTTAGGTGCTCGTCTCGAGGGGAAGATCGGTTTGAGTCATTTTATACGCAACAACGTGCCATTCAAATGATGTACAACGGTATTTTGAGACGAATAGTGGTTCTCTTTAACGAAAAATTGCGTATAAAAGGGCCAAATCCGGCTTTCCCGCAGCAGAACATCCTAAGTCCGACAGACTCCTGGCCTTGCAGCTATAAAGTAAACATCAATACATGTTAATCAATTTCAGAAAATGAAACATGCAGTTACGACTAGTTACATACAATATTCATAAAGGCATTGGTGGCATTGATCGGCGTTACCGCCCGGAACGCATCATCGAAACACTGAAACATTACCAGCCAGATATAGTCTTGCTACAGGAAGTTGATGACGGTGTACCTCGATCCAGGGGTGATCGCCAGGTGGATTTGTTTTCCGAGGCAATGGAATTGCCCTATCACGCCTACCAACGTAATGTCAGCTTGACGAAAGGACATTATGGCAACGCTATTCTGAGTCGATTTCCCTTAAGCGATGTACATAATATTGACCTGACCATACCAATGAAGAAAAAACGCCGTGCTCTGTTTGCCAGGTGTCATATTAAGGGTAGAACACTGGTATTAATTAACCTTCATCTTGGTCTGGCTGGGTTCGAGCGGATTATGCAATTGCGAAAGATTTTGAATAATAAATCTTTTAAACGTTTACACCGTATAACTCCAACAATAGTTGGTGGAGATTTTAACGATGTCTGGGGGACTTTGAACAAACATTGTATGCGACCAGCCGGATTTTCTCCGGTAAGTAAACATGCCAGCACTTTCCCTGCTTTCATGCCAGTAAGGCAATTAGATAATATGTATTACCGCGGTCAGATGGGTTTTTTACATAGTTTCCCGGGTAGAACTCAAGTCGCTCGGCAGGCTTCGGATCATCTTCCTTTGGTCGCTGAGTTTGAATTCTTTAAATAATATTTTATTGGTTTATAGAAATGATTGACTGGCTGCAAAATAATGAAGTCCTGGTCTGGTGGTTATTACTGGTATCTGCCATCACCTTCACGCTTACCCTGATTATCGTCCCAATTATTCTGACACGTATACCTGCCAATTATTTTTCTCACAAAAAAAATATTCGTACACCCTGGTCCGGGGGGCATCCCCTAATTCAAGTTCCATTACTTATTATAAAGAACACTCTTGGGGTGATATTAATTGCTGCAGGTATAATATTGTTAGTGCTACCGGGACAGGGGATACTGACTATGCTGGTAGGACTCGTCCTACTCGATTTCCCCGGTAAGTATCAGGCAGAACGCTGGGTTGTTGAGAGGAAATATATATTGCAATCGATCAACTGGATCCGCGTCAAAGCTGGTGAGACGGAGCTGGTCATGGAAAGTGAAGTAGAAAATGAATAAAATATTTTGGAGAAGTATAGCTAGGGAACTTACCCTAAATTTCTAAAACATACATTGTTTTCCTGTCATACTATCTTTTCTTTTGGTTGAGGATGCCTGATGGAAAAGAAACGCATTGGTATTATTGGTTTTGGTTTTATCGGCCGATATATCTACGAGCAAATTCAAACTCATGAAGCTGATATGGAAATCGCTTTCATCTGGAATCGTTCAAAAGAAGCTATTTCAGATCTACCCCAGGAACTTATTCTTGATGAGCTTGGTAAGTTCGCTGACTACCAGCCTGATTTAATTCTGGAGCTGGCACACCCGGCAATCTCTGCCGAATATGGCGAAGCCTTTTTAAAAGAAACAAACTATATGATGTTATCTGTCACTGCCATGGCGGATGATAATCTTGCACAGCGTCTACAAAACACGGCTCTGGAAAACAACACCAAACTTTTTATCCCTCATGGTGCGCTCATTGGTGTAGACAATTTACGGGAAGGGTTAGACAACTGGGAAGAAGTCACTATCACTTTTAAAAAACATCCTGACTCTCTCGATTTTTCCAATATGGATATTGAGCCTGCTTCGATCACCTCCAGCACAGTAGTATTTGATGGTCCTGTGCGCGATATTGCCAAACTGTTTCCGCGCAATGTAAACACCATGGTAACCTGTGCGCTGAGTACACTGGGGCTTGATAAAACTCGCGCCATATTGATTAGCGATCCGGCCTTGACCAGCCTGAGTGCTGAAGTCGTAGCTACTGGCAAAGACGGCAGCTTGTTTGAGACAAAAAAAGTTGAACAATCGGCAGGTGTTTCGGGCACGGGTATGCTGACATCGCAACTTGGTAGCATTCGTCGTGCAATGCTGGGTGGTAAGCCGGGAATAAATTTTGTCTAGTGATGCAGAACTTCCACAGACAAAATTTGCCTGAATAAAAATCAAGGTTTCGAACTGGGAAAATAAGAAAATGGCGAATGATTTTACACACGAAAAGTGGTCATCTCGAAGAGCCTTTTTATTAGCTGCAATAGGTAGCGCCATTGGTCTCGGCAATGTCTGGCGCTTTCCATATATCACCGGCGTCAATGGCGGCGGTGCCTTTGTCCTGATCTATTGTGCCTGCATATTAATTATCGCAATGCCCTTGCTGATGGCGGAAATCGCCATTGGTCGTCGTGGTGGTGAAAGCCCGATTCGTTCCATGCATAAACTGACCGCAGAAGAAAACTGTAGCAGCTTCTGGCATGGTGTCGGCTGGCAGGCCATAATCGCACCGACTATCGGACTGATGTACTACAGCGTTGTTGCCGGCTGGACCTTCGATTATGCCTTTGCCAACCTGACCGGTGGCTTTGCCGGTGTTGATGCCGAAGCATCAAGTGAAAAGTTTTCAGCCTTAATGGCAAACCCAGTACGTCTGATATTCTGGCACACCGCATTCATCGCGCTAACCGTGTTCATTGTCTCCCGTGGCATAAAGAAAGGCCTGGAAAAAGCTATTTCCTACCTGATGCCCAGTCTGTTTGTAATCCTGGTTCTGCTGGTCGGCTACACAGCCTTCACTGCTGATTTCAGCGGTGCTGCAAAATTCATGTTTAAACCTGACTTTTCCAAAGTCACCGCTGATACTGTATTAATGGCTATTGGCCAGGCTTTCTTTTCAGTCAACGTTGCTGTTGGTGCCTTAATCACCTATGGCGCTTATATGCCAAAAAATATTTCCATTCCACGTGTAACTGGTGTTATTGCTCTCGCTGATACCGGTGTTGCATTAATGATGGGAATGATTATTTTTCCTCTGGTCCTGAGTTACGGTTTAACCGCAGGTGAAGGACCGGGGCTGGTATTTGTTACCTTGCCGATAGCTTTCGGGCAAATGCCTGCGGGAGTCGTATTTGGAACCCTATTTTTTGTACTAATGGCAGTCGCTGCACTCACTTCATCGCTGGGTATGCTCGAACCGGTAGTGTCTTATTTGGAGGAAAAACGAAACTTTAGTCGTGCCCAGATTGCCAGTGCTATGGGTTTTCTTATCTGGCTGTGCGGTCTGCCTGCCCTGCTTTCCTTTAATGTCTTGTCCGGCTTTACACCACTCGATCAATTCAAACTGTTCGAAGGTAAAACTATTTTTGACCTGATGGATTTCTTCGTGGCTAACCTTCTCATTCCAACCGGTGGATTATTGCTGGCCCTGTTTGCGGGTTGGGCACTAACTCGAGAATCAATGGCTGATGAACTTGGTTGGCAGAATAGTCCTGTGCTGTTGACGACATTACGTTTCCTGATCAAGTTTGTCGCACCGATTGCCATTATCGGCATCTTTCTGGTCAATATATTCGGTACCAGTGTTGCATGATGCTGCAACTTTTTGTGTTCTAAATTTTCATCCTCGCCGTGTAGTCCTTCAGGGCTGCCAGTACTTTCGGAGCCAATGCCAACGTTGATGTAACTGTTGGTATTGCCATCAGTCCATAAGCCGTATCTACAATATTCAGGACTGCCGCTTCACTCCACACCGCTGCCAGTGGCAAGGTCATTAAATAAACATAGATATAATACGAACCAACACGTTTGCCAAACAGGTATTGAGCGCATTTAACGCTGTAATACGAGAGCGTAATCATCGTCGATATCGCAAACATAATAACAACCATTGTCAAAATAAATTTGCCGATGCCGGGCATCGCCTGTTCAAAAGCCTGTGCTGTCATCACAATACCGCCACCTTCAGTGGAGACACCTGATATAAGAATCACCAGCGCAGTTAAGGTGCAGATAACATGTGTATCAACAAAAGGACCAATCATCGCTACCATTCCTTCACGTATCGGCTCTTTGGTTTTAGCAGCACCATGAGCCATAGGCGCAGTTCCGATACCGGCTTCATTGGAAAATGCAGCGCGTTGAATACCGGTCACCATAACTTCCTTTAAAGTCAATCCGACAGCGCCACCAACAGCAGCTTTAAAACCCAGACCACTTTTAACAATCAGCATAAGCAGTGCCGGCACTTCGCTTATATTTGTAATTACGATATACATACAGGCAAGAAAATAAATTAAACACATTGACGGCACGATACGGGCTGTCGTGCGTCCAATCCGGGTAATACCACCCAACACAACCATCGCCACCACAAACATTGATACGGTACCGGTAAGTAAAGGCGGCAGGCTCCAGTCTTTATACAGCAAACTCGACAACTGATTCACTTGAAACAGGCTC
>JABHFC010000306.1 GCA_018676275.1 Gammaproteobacteria bacterium
GGTACTTATTTACATTCTGTTATTCCACCAATCATTATCAAATATATCATGGAATATCATACGGAAAATCCAGGTATAAATGATGGTGACATCTGGTTTGCAAACGATGCAGTTTACGGTGGTGTTCATAATCCTGATCAAATCGTACTTATGCCTGTTTTCTTTGAGGATGAGTTAGTAGCGTGGTCTGCTGCGTTAGTTCATACAACGGAAACGGGTGCTATCGAACCAGGGGGTATGCCTGTTTCAGCAACATCACGCTTTGAAGAAGGAATGAATCTGCCGCCAATGCGAATTGGTTCGAACTTCAGACTTCATGAAGATGTCGTTACTATGTTCGAAGCATTTGGTATACGGGCACCACAAATGATCTCGGTCGATCTAAAAGCAAGGGCAACAACTGCAGATAGAATACGAACCCGGATTATTGAAATCTGTGAAAAAAAAGGTGTAGATTATTTAAAAACGTTATTCGCAAAATTGTTAATTACAGCGGAAGAAAGTGCCAAAGATCGAATAGCATTGTGGCCAGACGGGACATATAGATGTGTCACATTTGCTGATGCAGCTGGTAACAATCAAGGGTTGGTACGTTCTTGTTTTATGACACTGGTAAAAAAAGATAACCGTATGCTGGTTGATTTTACTGGCACCGGACCACAAACACCCTCCTCTTATAATGCCCATCCACAAGCTGCCGTAGCCCATTTTTCAAATTATATATATGAGTATCTATTTTATGATTTACCAATCAGTAACGCGACATTCTCAAACATAGATTTCAAGTTTCCAGTGGGCTCTTGTTTGAGCCCAGATCCACGTGCAGCGACCAGTAACTCGGTAATGATTTCAACAGGGGTGATGAGTGCTGTCCATAACTGTGTAGCAAAAGCGATGTTCTCAACCAGTAATTGGGGGCAATGTGGCGCTTCTATGGGCAATGGTGGAAATGCTTTGGTGTTAGCTGGTGAGTCACAGTGGGGTGCTCCTTTCGCCGATATGCTGGCTTATTCGATAAATACCGAAGGGCAGGGAGCAAGACCTGCTGAAGATGGTATGGACGCTTTTGGATTTCCGTGGTGTGTGTTTGGACGCGCACCTAATACAGAGAGTGTAGAAAATGAATTTCCTCTTTTGGTGCCCATGTCAAATCATTGGTCTGACTCATGTGGGCATGGAAAATTTCGTGGCGGTGTTGGAACGGTTCAATTATGGGTTGCCCATCACACACCGGGAGTAGCCATGATGGCAATTGCAGATAATGCAAAATTACAAACACCGCAGCCTTTATTTGGTGGCTATTCCCCATCTACGATTCCCGGGATTGGTATACGTAATCCAAACATTAAGGAAATGATGAAAAATGATGATCAAAATTTCAACCTTGATCTAAATGAGATTCTTCAAAATAAAACTATTGAAGGAGATTATGAGATTGAATTTCAAGGTAGATCTGTGCGTGTCTATAATAATGGTGACGTTGTCACTTTCGGTTTTTCAACGGGCGGTACTGGTTACGGAGATCCGATTGAGAGAGATTTAGAGTCAGTAGGTCTTGACCTGGGGAAAAATCTAATATCTCCGGAAACGGCTAAGCGCATCTATCAAGTTGCCTGGAATAATGACACCAAAAGAGTAGATATTGAAGCATCTGAACAACTGAGATCTGATGAAATAAAAGCACGTTTAAAACGTGGAAAACCATTTGAAGAGTTTGAAAAAGAGTGGTCTAAAAAACAGCCATCCGAAGATATATTACGATATTACGGTTCTTGGCCAGATGCGCAACCTAACAAAAACTATTTCATTAACTAGCCTGTAATGACCTCAGAACAATCCATTCGATTAAGGATACGTAAACTTGGTGCCGCAGATTATCAAGGCCCGGCGATTATTGCTCCTGTTATTCATTTGATGGGCTCACAAATCGAAGCAATTGAAGCAGATGAGTTTCTTTATAACCCGACTAAACTTGCAAAAGGGTTGTCTGAGCTGCGAATAGCACTTGGCAGTAATGTAATCACTTGTGCCAGTTCTGCGGCGATGGAAGCTGAAGCATTCGGGGCAGATATAGATTGGTCAACATATCCACCAAGAGTCACCAGCGCTCTAGACCCATCTATGGTTGAAACTGACGATCCAACTAACTTGTTATTATTGGGTGAGAGAATTGAAGCGGCTGTTGAGTGTACAAAACGTCTATCTTCCACCGAGGGAAGTAACGTTGCATTATGCGCTGCCATTACATCGCCTGGAAAACTTGCCAGCGAATTGACAGTTTATGATTTTAATAATCAAGATGAAATATATAAAAATAAACTACTTGATTTTTCAGGGCGTTGTGTAACGGGTATCACCAGGAAACTGTGTGAATCAGGTATTAACCTGATGATACTTCAGGAACTAGATATATTTGATCCTGTGATTGACTTTGAAGCATGGAGTTCAGCTTTTATTCCAATTTGTAATATGGCCAGATTCCATCGCGTAAAAATAGTGTTGGTGCTTGAATATAATTCACTAGAAAACATTAATAAGATAGCTGAAGTATTACCCATGGATGTGTCATTGTGTCTTAATAAGTCGTCATGGTTATCTTCATCTGACAAGAAATCCCATGGTTTAGTATTGGAAAAAAATTACCAAGAATGGAGCGAATTACCCGAATCAGTATCTTTTGTTACAACTGGATCAGAAATTTCAGTAGATGCAGATATTGGTGAATTGACTCAGGCGATTAATAAGTTAACAAGGAACGTAGAGGCATAATACATCTTGTACAAGTCATTTTGGAATGAAGAACTCGAAACAAAGCCTTGGAAAGAAGTGCTGGAGTGGCAATCGAATAAAATTGCACATTTTGTCTCAGCACTTCCATCACGCTCAAATTTTTATAGAGAACATCTTTCAAAAAATAAAACCAGGGGATTAAAAACGTACGAGCACCTTTCTGATTTACCTTTCACTACCAAGCAAGACATTAGAGATGCACAGGCTGTGTTAACTCAAACAGAACCATTTGGTCGCAACCAGTCTGTGAATCAGGAAGAAATTATCCAGAGTGTATGTTCTTCCGGGACAACGGGTTCACCAATGTATTACGCGCTTACGCGAAAGGATCTGGATGTATGGGTTGATGGAATTGCCAATACATTCTACACCACAGGCATCCGGGCAGACGACATGGTTGCCCATCTTGTTAGCCTTCCTATGGTGGCAGGCGGAATGTCCTATGCAGATGGGTTCAGAAAAATTGGTGCCACATTATGTTGGTTAGGAGGTTTTCCGAAAGAAAGAATATTGCGAGAGATGGGACGTCTGCATATTACTGCAATGCTTGCAACAACATCATTTGGGGTCCATTTGGCCGAAGAGATGCAGTCCGGTTCATCTAATACAGATGAAATAAATATTAAAAAATATTTGAGTGGAGGTGAGCCCGGATTGGCTCAACCGAAAATACGTCAGAAGATTGAGGAAGGTCTTGGTGTAAAACATATTAGAGAAATGATGGGCCTTGGTGACGTAATGTCAGCAATGTGGGGTGAATGTGAAATGCAAAATGGCATGCATTTTAATGCTCAACGTTATGTTGCGATCGAGTTGATAGATCCGGAAACGTGTGAAACCTTACCCATGAATGAGGGCGCTGTTGGCGAAGTCGTATACACGACATTTGAAAGAGAGGCTACGCCATTACTACGTTACCGTTCGCGAGATCATATGCAATTAATAGGAAGTGATTGTGCATGCGGTAGAACCTCACCTAAATTTCAATGTATTGGTCGCACGGATGATATGATTATTTATAAAGGCATGAACATATTTCCAACAGCTATACGGGAATTTGTTATGAAGCAATTCGGTGGGCAAGTAGAGCCCCAGTTAAGAATATGGAAAGACCATGCCCATCAGGTGAAGTTCGATACTCCAATACCCCTGGAAATTGAGGCATCTTCAAAAATATCTAGCAAAAGCTATCCCGAATTAGCCAATGATATTTCAAACAAGATACGTCAACATATGCAAGTCAGAACAGATGTAAAGATATTGCCGCCGGCATCTTTCCCTCGAAGCAGTTACAAAACGCCCTTGGTTTACGTACGTGAACCTGGATCGAAAAAATAATAATCAGGTAAAATAGTATGGATTCATTTATTCCCTATAGAGGTTACTGGTGTTCTCCATTTGCCAGGTGGCAGGGTAGCCTGGCCCATCTCCACAGCGTTGAGTTTGCTGCTCATATTAGCAAGCTGGCGTTGGAGGTAAGAAATATCCCAACGGCAAATTTTGATTATGGCGTATTGGGTATGAGTGTACCTCAACAAGGTTGTTTCTATGGGGTGCCCTGGTTAACAGGATTGATAGGAGCTGAGCATCTTGGAGGCCCTACAATATCCCAGGCCTGCGCAA
>JABHFC010000307.1 GCA_018676275.1 Gammaproteobacteria bacterium
AATCTGATATGTTTGGTTTTAAAAAACAAAAAAGCGATTCTGACACAGATAGCCTCTTCCAGCGACTGCGACGAGGCCTACAAAAGACCAGAGTAGGCCTGTTTGACGGTCTTGGTGACATTTTCTCAGGCAAATCTACTATTAATGCAGAACAACTCGAGGAAATTGAATCGAGGTTGCTGATGGCAGATCTGGGTATTGAATCCACAACTCTGATAATGGATGTTGTCACAAAAGAGGCTCGACGAAACAAATTAAATTCATTCGATGAGTTCGTAAGCTGTCTGCGCGAACAAATGATCCAGATGTTACTGCCCGTTCAATCCCCGCTGGAAGTGCCTGCAGGAGCTAATAAACCTTTTACCCTGCTCGTGATTGGTGTAAATGGCGTTGGTAAAACTACCACCATCGGTAAGCTGGCCAACTATTTTACTCAGAATGGCAATAAGGTCTTGTTAGCTGCCGGTGACACTTTTCGAGCCGCAGCAATAGAACAGATACAATCCTGGGGTGAGAAGAACAAAATACCTGTTATTGCCCAGCAAAGTGGTTCTGACAGCGCCGCTGTCATTTATGATGCGCTGGACTCGGCCCGTGCCCGCAACTGTGACCTTGTTATTGCTGACACTGCTGGTCGATTGCATAACAAAGACAATCTGATGGAAGAATTAAAGAAAATACGCCGCACTATAAGCAAATTTGATTCTGAGCTGCCACTGGAAGTACTACTCGTTATTGATGCAGGCACTGGTCAAAACGCTATCTCCCAGGTTCGACTATTCCACGAAATCACCGGTGTTAGTGGCATAGTCCTGACCAAGCTTGATGGCACAGCAAAAGGCGGTGTGGTTTTTGCTCTCGCCCAGGCGTTCAACATCCCTGTCCGTTTTATCGGTGTAGGCGAACAGATTGATGATCTTCGTCCTTTTGATGCTACTGCTTTTGTTGATGCTTTGCTGGATACAAACTCATGATTCGCTTTACAGACGTTTCAATGCAGTATGGTGATGGCAATGAAGCCTTGCGCAAAATCAATCTGTATATTGAACAGGGCGCGATGGTTTATGTTACGGGTCGCTCGGGTGCAGGAAAAAGCTCTCTGTTGCGGCTGATAGCATTGATTGAACGACATAAGCGCGGACAAATCATTGTCAACGGTCAAAACCTGGAACGTGTAACCGGCAGACGAATACCTCTGTTCAGACGTAATATTGGTTTTATGTTTCAGGATCACAGACTTTTATATGACCGTACTGTTTTTGATAATATTGCCTTACCCCTGGTTATAGCAGGCCATCGTTACCAGGAAATCCGTAAACGGGTACACGCTGCGCTGGATAAGGTAAGTTTGTTAAATAAGGAAAAAGTCAGCCCAATAGCATTGTCCGGTGGAGAACAACAGAGGGTTGGTATTGCCCGGGCTGTTGTGCATCGACCCGCATTAATACTGGCCGATGAACCTACAGGTAATCTCGACCCTGCGCTGTCCTGGGATATTATGAAACTGTTCGAACAATTTAATCAGGTTGGTGTGACGGTACTTATTGCCAGTCATGATCTGGACATGATTAAGAAAATGAATAAAAGTATTATCACACTGCGTGAAGGCAAATTACTTACTCACATTGGCCTTACCATTAACGAATGAACAAGCGCACAACAAGTCAGAATAACGGCCTCAACCTGAAAAGAGTTTTCAAGGTGTGGTTGATGCAACATGCGCAAGCATGCATTTACAGCATTGGCCAAATATTTAAAAGCCCGGTTAATAGCCTGCTAACTACGGCAGTTGTTGGTATTTCACTGGCCTTACCCAGTGGTTTTTATCTATTGCTGGATAATTGTCAACGCGTTGCCGCTGGCTGGGATAACAGCACACAAATCTCACTATTTTTAAAACTGAATATAGACGAAGAGCGTGCACTATCCCTCGCAGACGAGATCCGACTATTTGAAGGTATTGCCAGTGTTGATTATATAAGTAGAGATGTTGCCCTGGAAGAATATCGGCAAAAATCCGGATTTGGCGATGCCATCTCCGCCTTGCAAGAAAACCCGCTACCTTCCATCCTGTTAATACACCCAAGAATCAGGAGTCTTTCCAGTCAGGACAGTGAAAAACTGATGCAACAATTGCGCGCCTTGCCTGAAGTCGATACGGCTCAATTTGACCGGCAATGGATTCAACGCCTGTTCGCCATTATCGATATCGTCCAACATGTAGTGATCATATTATCTATCTTATTGGCAATAGCAGTATTGTTAATAGTTGGTAATACGATAAGGCTCGCCATTTATAACCGTCGCACCGAAATAGAAGTCAACAAACTGTTTGGTGCTACCGAAGCTTTTATTCAAAGACCTTTTTTGTACTCCGGTCTGTTTCACGGGATTGGTGGCGGCCTCATTGCCTGGTGCCTGTTAAGCCTGTCCTTGCTAATGCTGAAAGCACCTGTATTACGTCTGGCTGAGCTTTACTCCAGCGATTTTAGTCTGCATGGGCTTTCATATACCGGGCTTTTACTCTTGATAGCTACCGGCGCAAGTCTTGGTCTTGTTGGTTCCTGGGTATCCGTGCAACGGCATATTAAAGCAATCGAGCCAAACTAATCCTTTTAAAACAAGCTCTTAAGCCAAATCCTCTCCGTTCCATTTGAACTCTCCGTTGAATTAGCACTCTAAGGCCATGAGTGCTAAAATCTATTTATATCCAATCCTTTTAATAAGGGACAGTAAGATGAATAACATCAACAATTTACAACTTGCGCTGCCTACAGGTTCGCTGGATAGCTATATCCAGAGCGTAAACAAGATCCCTCTGCTCAGCGCTGAGGAAGAACGAGAATTAGCTCAGCGCTACCACGAATCTGATGATCTGGAAGCCGCTCGTCGATTAGTCCTCTCCCATTTACGCTTTGTTGTCAGAGTTGCACGTGGCTATAGCGGTTACGGTCTGTCGCAAGCAGATCTTATTCAGGAAGGCAGTATCGGACTTATGAAAGCGGTCAAACGATTTGATCCGGAAGTTGGAGTTCGACTGGTGTCTTTTGCAGTCCATTGGGTTCGGGCTGAAATGCACGAGTTTATTTTGCGCAACTGGCGTATCGTAAAAGTTGCTACAACAAAATCTCAACGTAAATTATTTTTTAATTTACGCTCCGCTAAAAAGCGACTTGGCTGGTTAAACCAGGCAGAAGTCGATGCTGTAGCAAAAGATCTGGGTGTTTCGTCAGCTGATGTATTGAAAATGGAACAGCGATTAAGTGCACACGATGCTTCTTTTGATGGCCCTGTTAATGATGACCAGGATGGAGAGATTTTCTCGCCTGCCGGATACCTGGAAGATAATCGCCCCAGCCCCGAGTTACAAACAGAATCCTTACAGCTTAAAGAACTTGATCAACAACGTTTATACAATGCATTACAGAATCTGGATGATCGTAGTCAGGACGTTATAAAAAAACGCTGGCTTAATGAAAAAAAAGCTACGCTACATGACCTGGCCGCAGTTTATGGAGTCTCGGCAGAAAGAATCCGCCAGATTGAACAGAACGCAATGAAGAAAATGAAAACGGCTTTCGCTGCCTGATTGTAGATAGATCTGTTAGCTATAGCCAAGCAATACAGGGATGTAATGATCTACCAATAAAAATGCAAACAGAGCCAACAGGTAAACGATAGAAAAAGAAAAGGTTTTCATGGCCAGATGATCAGAATGATCTTTTTGCATTCTTATCGCGTAATACAAAAACCACCCACCCAAGGCCACTGCGCCAATCAAATAAGTTAATCCGCTCATTAAGGTGATATAAGGCAGTAAAGTCACCACAAACAAAACCAGTGTGTACAACAAGATATGTAAACGGGTGAATTCAACGCCATGTGTAACCGGTAACATTGGTATGTTGGCCTTGGCGTAATCATTACGCCGGTAAATCGCAAGTGCCCAGAAATGCGGAGGGGTCCAGGCAAAAATTATTAGAAATAATAACAACGAACTTGGATCAAGCGTCCCACTGATTGCAGACCAACCAAGCACCGGTGGAGCAGCACCCGCAGCACCACCAATAACGATATTTTGTGGCGTCGCTCTTTTCAAATACATAGAGTAAATAAAACCATAGCCAACAAGTGATAGTAGAGTCAAAATGGCAGTTAGTACATTTACCAGCAAGCCAAGAACCAACATAGATAACAAACACAGAAAAGCGGCAAAGATAATAGCTGACTGAGTCGAGAGTTTGCCTTTTGGCAAGGGTCTGCGACTTGTACGCATCATAACTGAATCGATTTTTTCATCGACGATATGGTTAATAGCAGCTGCCGATGCTGCCGCAAGTCCGATACCAATACTGCCAAATAAAAAGGCGTCCAGAGGAATCATTCCCGGCGTTGACAAAAACATCCCGACCATGGCTGTAAAAACGATCATCGCCACTATTTTTGGCTTGCACAAGGCCAGGAAATCACGCCAGCCTAAATCAGACATATGGTTTGTAATAGTTGATTGTTCCAATTTATTGCTCTTTTTGCGCGCCGTCGAATAATGAAAAATAAAGTAATGTAATCATAGATAGCAGTAGTAATGCTGCCACACCATTATGAGCCACGGCTACCGGCAGCGGCAAAACCAACAGAACATTAGCGATCCCAAGCGAGATTTGAGTGAGTAAAATCAGAACAATAGCGACTCCGGTCAATATAAACTTTCTGTTCCCGCTTAATATCGCCCTGACAGCAAGGCTGATAAGCAATACAAATGTGAATAAAGCCCCCAACCTGTGACTTACATGTATCGCCGTACGAGCGGCAGCATCAAGCACACCGCCTTCATAATCAACACCCAACCCACGCCAGAGAATAAAACCTTCCTTAAAATCCATCTGAGGCCACCACTGAGCCTGGCACTTTGGAAAATCGGTACAAATCAGGGCGGAGTAGTTAGCACTGGTCCAGCCACCCAGAGCAATTTGGCAATAAACTACTATAACGCCCAATACAAGCCATGGTGATATATTTTGGCGTTTAGTTCTATTTAATGGATGTATCGAATTTATCAACTGCCAATAGAGTAAGGCCAGAATAGCCATACCACCGAGCAGGTGTGCTGTAACAATGACAGGTTTTAATAGTAAGGTCACTGTCCACATACCAAGCGCAGCCTGGAAAATCACCAGTGACAAAAGTACACTTGGCGCCAAAATTCTTACTGTTTTATCTTTGCTTCGCCAATACCAGCTCTTTAATGCCAGTAACAATATAATAAGACCAAGACTGCCCGCTGCATAACGATGAATCATTTCTTTCCAGGCCTTGGCCTGTTCTACGGGTCTTTCTGGATAAGCCTGGTTTGCCTGTTCAATAACTTCAGTTTCACCGGGCACAAAAATTTTTCCGTAGCAACCAGGCCAGTCCGGACAACCCAAACCGGCATCGGATAGTCGTGTATATGCACCCAGCACAATAACGCAATAGGTCAGAAGTGTTGCAACTAGATAAAGGTAAAAATTATTTCTGGATTCTGACATTAGCCTATCCTTGAGTAGCGTAAAAGTCTTTTTAAATCTTTAATTATTCCTGCTGGTTCGGTGTCAGCAGGATAACTCATCATTAAATTACCGAGCGGATCAATTAAATACAATCTTTTTTTCAGCACAGGGTTTTCTTCTTTCGTCCTGGCAAATATTTTCAAAGAAGATAATTGCGCATGTTCCTCAGCAATTAACAGGAGTTGCCCGGGGAAATGCTCCAGCATGTCGTCGCTCAAAGGCGAAGCAACCACTCCGGTATTCACAAGCACTCTTTGTATACGCGGCGCATATTCTCCAACAGCTAGTCTTAACTGTCGCATCTTATAAAGATTGTCACCGCAATCTTTCTCACACCCACCCTCATTCAAATATATCAAGCTCCATTTACCATGTAGTGAATGTTGTTGATTTGATTGTTTAGCCAACTCAATTAAAGCAATATTTTGCAAAGGCCGTGGCGGCACAATAAGATCGCCATGGCTCGCGACGGCATCATCCCGGCTATAGTCCGTGTAATTTAATAACCACCAGGACACAAGTATCGGTGAGGCAAATATCAGTAATAAACCCAGTACTGACAATCGTTTTATTTGCTTAGCTTCCATCAATATCTTCTACTGTCTTTTTTAGATTTACTGCCAAAAATATAATCAACAACGCGCTGGCCATTGCGAACCACTGAAAAGCGTAACCAAGATTTTTCTCTTTGCCGGAACCAGGCTTGCGCCAATCACGTACAAAACCACCTTCTGAGTCCGGGTCTAATCTGATGATAGGTGATAATAATTTTAGTTCGTACTTGGCATTTAGCTTTTCCAGGTCTACACGCTGCAATCGATACAAACCATTGCCCAGATCCTCATCTGTTTTCTCCGCAAGCACTATGCCACTAAAAGGAGCTGCAGCAATTATCCCTGTGATCTCCACAATACCTTGCGACACAGGAATAACAGGGATGACATCACGAGTCAGACCCGCCTTTGTCCAGCCTCTATTTACCAGCACAATGTTGCCATTACTAAGTTCGAAAGGAGAATAGACAAAATAACCAACCTCATTTTTTAACACCTGATTATCCAGTAAAAACACAGGAGAATGTTTAAATTCTCCCGACAACACCGCTTTACGCCAAAGCAATGAATCCAGATCTATGCCTGACACCAGGCTTGTTATTGACTCGTTGTTACTGCGTTCCAGTTTTTGCTCAAGCAAATTTGATTTTTGCTCGGCCCGGTCCAGTTGCCAAAAACCCAGGTATACTAATAAGGGCAATAAGCTCAGCGTAACAATGGTCGGCCACAAGCCCGGAGAAAACTGCCTGCTGCCTATTTGCATAAGTTTCTCATTGAGATGAACTATGCCCTCTTATACAAGGGAAGAGTATACTTGGCACAATTTAGATATGTCCCGAGATTATAAATGACTGCACCTTTTCTCTTTAAAATCGTAATATTACTTTTACTGCTTGCCATTCTTGTTTCCCTGGCCTCAGGCTTATTTTTTATGATCAAGGACAAAGGTCAAACCAGTCGAGCAGTCACTTCGCTTACCTTTAGAATTACTATATCTATTGCTCTGTTTGCCATGTTGTTTATTGGTTATGCAAGCGGTCTGATTAAACCCCACGGAATCGTACCGCCAGAAACAGAAAAGGCGCTGCCTCAGGCAACGCCTTCCCCTTAAAACCTGAAATACTCTAGAGCCAGTAAACAAATATAAACAGACCTAGCCAAACCACATCAACAAAATGCCAATACCAGGCAACACCCTCAAAAGCAAAATGGTGTTTCTCGCTAAAATGACCTTTCATCGAGCGGATTAGAATAACCAGCAGCATGGTTGCCCCCATGATTACATGAAAGCCGTGAAATCCTGTCAACATAAAAAATGTTGACCCATAAATTCCTGAGCGCAAGGTCAGGCCCATATGATGATAAGCTTCATAATACTCATATGCCTGACAAGCTACAAAGGTAAAGCCCAGCAATACTGTCGCAAACAACCAACAACAAAGACCGCTTCGATTGTCCTTCTTCAAAGCCCAATGAGCAAAGGTAACTGTCACGCCGCTACTGAGCAAAAGCAGGGTATTTACCGCAGGCAATCCGAAAGCCGGTATAACTTCCTCAAACACCATGAAGTTAGCGGGATCGGGCATTACATCTAACGGCCAGCTCGCTTCAAAACTCGGCCACAAAAATTCGTGGGTAGCAATACCACCGGCGCCTTCGCCTCCGAGCCAAGGCACTGACAAAACACGTGCGTAAAACAACGCACCAAAAAAGGCAGCAAAGAACATGACTTCAGAAAGGATGAACCAGCCCATGCCCCAGCGAAAACTGACGTCGACCTGGTCGCTATAAAGACCTTTCAGGCTTTCACCAATAACATCAGCAAACCAGCCGGCAAACATGTAAATTACCATCGCGATACCAATGCCGAATATAAAAGTCCCAAACCCAGAACCATTTAGCATTACCGCTGCACCTATAAACGACACAAACAGGGCCAAGGTGCCAACTATAGGCCATCGACTTGGCTCTGGAATAAAATATGCGCCTTGTGAATCAGACATAGTAGTTCCTCTCAATCAATAATATTGCTAAATTTTTATTCGCTCGCTTTGTTCAGCGACCTTTACGACGCTGTTTGCGTCGGGAAGAGCAAAAAACGTATACGATAAAGTCAAAGCTGAAAAACGAGCCGGCATTTTACTATCAACAATAAAACGCACTTTCATTTCACGAGTTTCCCCGGCTGCAAGTGTCTGCTGGGTAAAACAAAAACATTCAGTCTTGTTAAAATAAATCGATGCCTGGGTAGGCGCAATGCTTGGTACGGCTTGCCCAACAATTTCCCTGTCTGATGTATTTTTTATCACAAAAGTGGCCTCGCCAAGCTGCCCGGGATGCACAGATACTGTGCGCTCAACCGCTGTAAATTCCCAGGGTATCTCTCGCATATTTGTATCAAACAACACCGTCACAACTCGATTGTCATCAACAAGCATCTGCTCTGCATCTTCCTTGCTTATCGTGCCGGTTTTACCATTGATCCCGGTAACCTCGCAAAACACGTCATAAAGCGGCACCAGCGCATAGCCAAAACCAAACATAGCCACTGACAACAAAACCAGCTTTCTAGTAGTACGTTTTATGTTGTTTGCAGACACTAAAAATATTTCAATATAAAACCGAGGTAAATTCCCAGGGCAACCATACCCAGAATAATAGCCAACTTGTTATTCTTTCTTCTTAACTCGTCTGCTTTTGTTTCGTCTGTCACCTGCCATATCCAATATTTATGAATGCGCGGATGCGTCTGTCACCTGTGGCGGAACCGTAAAACTATGGAACGGCGGGGGTGATGATAAGGTCCACTCCAGACCTTGAGCACCTTCCCAAACTTGATCTGTCGCCTTTTCTCCGCCGCGGACACATTTTATAACCACCCACACCAGTATCAACTGACTTAGACCGAAAACAAATCCACCTATACTCGATATCATATTCCATTCAGCAAACTGTATGTTGTAATCCGGGATACGTCTCGGCATGCCAGCCAACCCAAGGAAGTGTTGCGGGAAGAACAATACATTTACTGAGATTGTTGATATCCAGAAATGCAACTTGCCCAGTTTTTCGTCATACATATTTCCGGTCCATTTTGGCAACCAGAAATAGACGCCTCCAATTACACCATAGATGATGCCGGGCACAATAACGTAATGAAAATGAGCAACAATGAAATAAGTATCGTGGTACTGGAAGTCGACCGGGGTTATGCCCATCATCAAACCGGAAAAACCACCAATGGAAAACATAAACAACACACCAATAGCAAACAACATTGGTGTCTCAAATGTCATCGAACCCTTCCACATAGTGGCCGTCCAGTTGAAGATTTTTACACCAGTTGGCACTGCAATTGACATGGTCGCATACATAAAGAACAGCTCACCAGTCAATGGCATTCCTACTGTAAACATATGGTGGGCCCAAACGAAGAACGAGAGGAAAGCGATCGATGCTGTTGCGTAAACCATGGATTCGTAGCCAAACAGTGGTTTGCGCGCAAAGGTAGGAATGATCTGGGAAATAATGCCGAAGGAGGGTAATACCAGAATATATACCTCAGGATGTCCGAAGAACCAGAACACGTGCTGGAATAATACCGGATCGCCACCACCTGCTGCATTAAAAAAGGCAGTACCAAAAAATTTGTCAGTCAATAACATGGTCACGGCACCAGCCAGTACCGGCATGGATGCAATCAGAAGGAAGGCAGTAATGATCCAGGTCCAGACAAACAGCGGCAGCTTCATGAAAGTCATGCCAGGTGCGCGCATATTAAATACAGTCGCTATGATATTTATCGCACCCATGATCGAGGAGATACCAAGAAAATGAACTGCAAATATCAAAAATGGAAAAGCGTCTCCCGTTTGCAATACCAGCGGAGGATACATGGTCCAGCCACCTGCTGGTGCACCACCCTCCATAAAAAAGGTCGCTATCAATAAAGTCGCAGCAAACGGAAGAATCCAGAAACTCATATTGTTCATGCGAGGCATGGCCATATCAGGCGCGCCAATCATCATAGGAATCATCCAGTTGGCAAGACCCACGCCCGCCGGCATTAAAGCGCCAAAAATCATCACTAAAGCGTGAACAGTAGTCATAGAGTTAAAAAACTGCGGGTCTACATACTGGAGCCCCGGCTGAAATAACTCAGCGCGGATAACCATGGCCATCGCTCCGCCGACAAAAAACATTATCAGGGCAAACACCAGGTACATGGTGCCTATGTCCTTGTGGTTAGTAGAAAACAACCAACGTTTTATACCCGTAGGTTTGTGATCATGATCATCATGATGGTCTTCGTGGCTGACTGCTTCGCTCATTTTGCCTTTCCTCTAAATTTCTATATAACTAGACGAATAATTAACGTGCCGCCTGTACATCATCAGCGGTAATCTCATCTCCCGTATCATTTCCCCAGGCATTACGCTCGTAGGTAATAATAGCGGCTAACTCTTCATTGGATAACTGCGGTCCATATGCCAGCATAGCTGTACCGGCCTTACCTTTTAGAACTATATCAAGATGCTCTGCAAGTGGTCCGGTTGCAATGGGACTCCCCGCCAGTGCTGGAAAAGCGGGTGGCAGACCCTGACCATTTGACTGGTGACAGGCGGAACAATGGGTTGCATAAAGCTTTTCACCATCGATCTCTGCAGGTTTGTTTTTCATTTCGATTTTCCAGGCCTCGTACTCTTCCTTGGTCACCGCATTCAATACTATTGGCATAAAACCATGGTCTCGTCCACACAGCTCGGCACATTGACCACGATAAATGCCCGGTTCTTCGATATAGGTCCAGTTATCGTTAATAAAGCCGGGAATAGCATCTCTTTTCCAACCCAATGCTGGTACCCACCAGGCATGTATGACATCCGCAGCAGTTGTTAATATACGAACCTTGGTATTGATAGGAAGAACTACCGGGTTATCTACTTCCAGCAGATAATTCTCATAATCTTCCGGACTCTCCTCAGACTCTCCTTTGCGAATACTATTGCTTCGCTCATCAAGAGAACTAAAGAAACTAATATCATCTTCCAGATAATCATATTTCCATTTCCACTGATAACCGGTCACCTTTAATGTAATCTCGGCGTCACCGGTTTCTTCCATTTTAATAAGAGTCTTGGTGGCAGGGATCGCTAATACCACGAGAATTATTATCGGTATGATGGTCCAGGTAATTTCCGCAGCCGTGCTATGGTGAAATTGTGCCGCCACCGCTCCTTTTGATTTGCGGTGATGGAAAATTGACCAGATCATGACGCCGAATACAGCTATACCTATCACTGTTACCACGTACAAAATGATCATGTGAAGATCATATACTTCACGGCTTATCGGTGTGACGCCCCGGGTAAGGTTCAATCCGTACTCGGCAAACGCACTTCCAGCCCAAAGTAACAAGGCCGGGATACTGGCACCCCTTATAAAATTTCGCAGTTTTTTGACAAACATGCAGCTTTCCTCAGCAAGAACGATTCGTTTATTTATTAAATTCCTGATTCCAAAATGACAGTCTCTATTAAACACTCTCCAGACCTGGCCCCGTTACAGGACGATAACGGACAAAATAACGAGTCCTGACCAGACCAAACCCAAAATGATGGGCTCGAGCGGCACGGATCATATAAAAATATAGGACTGGAGTCATGTTGGTAGACACATTTTTTTTAGTTATTTGGCACCAGAGTTATAAGATCACCCTGTCAACTATCAATTTCCCCATCAAATTCGACTAAACATTGCCATTCGGCCTCAGATGTTTAATAAAACCAGTGCGACAATATGCCTCAGGCTCATAGTGCTATGCAAGCCTGAAGTTGTGAATTTCCGGAAAGATTGTTCTTGCTCAAAGCAAGGCCATGTCCAGACTGGTAGCAATTTTGGCTGGATCCGGAGTTTTAGCAAAGGGAATGTGGCCTAACAATGGTGCGCTAATATTAGCGCTCAGGTATTCCACGCTAGCATCTACCGTGGAATAATCAGACTCTACTTCATTTGCCACCCAGCCTTTTAGTAGCAGACCGTCTTTTCTTATGGCTTCTGACGTTAAAATAGCATGATTTATACATCCCAGTTTTAAACCAACCACCAAAATGACAGGAAGTTCCAGGACAGAAACAAGATCAGGTAAAGACTGCCTGTGCCCGAGCGGTACTTTCCATCCTCCAACCCCTTCCACAACCATTGCATCCACTGAACTGGAAATTTGTTCATAACATATTTTTATTTTTTCGAGATCGATAAGCACCTTCGCTTCACGTGCGGCAATATGTGGAGCAACGGGAGGTTCGAAAGCATAGGGATTTATAAGATCATATGAATTACTGGTATCGCAGTAAGTCTGTATCTGTATTGCGTCCTCGTTACGTAAACCCTCTTTTGTACGACTACAGCCGCTTGCCACGGGCTTCATCCCGCCGACTTTCATTCCGACATTTTTTAGCGCCATCATTAAGCCAAGTGTAATTAGGGTCTTGCCTATTTCTGTATCGGTCCCGCTTATAAAATATCCGGCCATCTAGTCGTCGCCTGTATTTTATTTGCTGCTAGCCTGTTTCAATGCTGAAACCGGAAAGGTGACAGTTTGCTCGTCAATTCTTCTGGACTTAATACTTGCAGGCTTCCATGCGTGGCCATAGATGACTTCATAGGTAGCTGGTAGTCGACCATCGATGCGCCATTTTTCATAGCTGGCCATCATCTTCAGAAGTCGATTTTTACCGGTTAATGTTCTCCTTCTTCCATGATTAATGTTATGCGCTCCAATCATTTTCAGTTCCCGCATAAGATCGCGTGCGTCTTTATAATTGAGAGTTATTTTTTCTGTTTCCATTACCGGGTTTTCGAGGCCTATGCGAATTAGTGCATCGCCAATATCGTGCATATCAACAAAAGCATTCACGTGAATTTCCTCATCTACCTGTTGCCAGCTTTTACGTAGTTCCATCAAAGTGTCCGGGCCAAAAGTAGAAAAAATGAACAAACCATCTGGCCGTAGAACCCTGCTTATTTCCTTTAGTACCAGGTCGACATCATCACACCATTGCAACATCAAATTGGAAAACACTAGATCAATACTGTCTGTTTTAATAGCCAGCATTTCAGCATCACTACAGACACGTTGGCGTCTGGAAAGAAATTTTCGCGCCTGTTTAGCTGAATGTTTTAACATTGCGCAGGAAATATCAGTTTCGATAATTCTGGCTTTTTTATAATACTTCATAAGCTTTGCTGAGGAAGCGCCTGGACCGGAGCCCAAATCCAGAACCGCCAGAGGGGACTTTTTTATTAAATCGAGTCTTTCAAAAAGCCTGTCCGCTACTGTCCGCTGCAACTGATCAACCAATTGATAATGTGATGCTGCAGAACTAAAGCTCTTTGCAATTTGAGTTTTTTCCAATGCGTATTTACCGTTCTCGTCATGCATGCTCAACGCTCTCTTTGTTGATTTTGGCATTACAATCAATCAGTGCATCCAGCAACTGATCTACTTCGTTTTCGGTATGACTGGCGGATAAAGTTATTCTCAACCGGGACGTATTAGCTGGCACTGTCGGCGGGCGAATTGCCGTAACAAGAAAACCTTTTTCAAGCAAAGCATCGCTCAATTGAATTGCCTGTTTTGCAGAGCCTGTGATCAATGGCTGAATGGGAGATGATGAAGTCTGGATAAACAAGCCTGCTTGTTTCGCCCCATTACGGAAACGCTGAATAAGCTTGAACAGTAATTCCTGGCGCCAACTTTCCGTTTCTATTAGCTGCAAACCTTTTTTCGCCGCCGCTGCTATCGCTGGCGCCATAGCGGTAGAATATATATAGGGACGGGCTTTTTGCACCAGTAATTCAATAAGATTCTCTGGACCGGCTATAAATGCACCAGAACAGCCGACAGCCTTACCAAAGGTAGCCATCATTAGTGGCACCTCTGTTTGATTGAGCTGCAAATGATTCAAAACACCTGCTCCATGTGTCCCAAAAACACCAAATCCATGGGCATCATCAACTACCAAAGCAGCCTTGTATTTAGCGCTTAACTGGGCAAGATCGACTAAAGGAGCTAAATCTCCGTCCATGCTAAAAATACTGTCAGTAAGCACTAACTTTCGTTTTGAGTTATTTTTAGCAATAGACGCTTCCAGGGCTACTAGATCACAGTGAGGGTAACGTAGAAGTTTTGCCCTGCTCATTAAGCTTGCGTCAACCATAGAGGCATGGTTTAGCCTGTCCTGATAAACACTATCACCACGCTCCTGCATCAGCGTGCAAACAATTGCCAGGTTAGCGAGATAGCCGCTGGAAAATAACAATGCCTTGTCTCTTCCTGTAACTCGCGCCACCTCTTCTTCAAGCTCGACATGAGCAGTGCTTCTACCACAAACCAGAGAGGAAGCGCCGCTGCCAACGCCGTACTTATCCGCTGCCAGCTTAAAACACTTTACTAAGGCCGGATGGTTGGCGAGACCCAGATAATCATTACTACAAAAGTTTAATACAGACTTGCCATTAACAATTATCTTGCCGCCTTGTGCTGACTCAACTGTTTTGCGCGTCCTGTACAGATTTTTGCTTTTCAGCTCATCCAGTTGAACTTGTATTATGCTGGAACCGGCAAACCCCTGGTCAACGCTCATTACTTATTGTGTCGGGCTTAACCCCAGACGTTCAAACAAGGCCAGGTCTTCGTTATGCTCCGGGTTTTCGGTGGTTAATAACTTTTCCCCGTAAAATATTGAATTGGCACCGGCGTGAAAGCACAAAGCCTGTAAGGCCTCTGTCATATCGCTGCGTCCAGCAGATAAGCGAACAAAGGAGCTGGGCATAAGAATACGCGCTACTGCAATAGTGCGTACAAACTCAAAAGGATCCAGGGCTTCGGTTTCAGCCAGAGGCGTACCTTCAACCTGGACCAGTAAATTAATTGGAACGCTCTCGGGATGTTTAGTCATAGTCGATAAGGTTACTAACAAGCCGACTCTGTCTTTGCGACCTTCTCCAAGCCCGACTATGCCACCACAACAAACATTAATATTTGCTTTGCGCACATAAGCCAATGTATCCAAACGATCCTGATAAGTTCGTGTAGTAATAATTTCACCATAGAACTCTTCTGAGGTATCAAGATTATGGTTGTAGTAATCAA
>JABHFC010000308.1 GCA_018676275.1 Gammaproteobacteria bacterium
AAAGTGAAAAGAGTAAAACAAGAAGGCTTAAGCGCGATAATTTTGCAATTCCGAATTTCATGATTATTCGTATTCTTCAGTCCTGTTATTCTCAGCACAAATATTTTCTTCTATCTCCCAATCGGGGCGTCGTTCGTAGCGGACAGTTGTGTGCCAGGGTTCAGTAAAATTAGCCGGATCGGTAACAGTACGATCACTTATGATCACATTTCCATTTTCAGTTACCCGCATTCGTTCGATGACATGCATTTGAGGGGAAGGATAGACGGATTCATTATATGTTTTATTCACATAAACGATAGATCTACTCAGGAAACCAATCGAATCTACAACCAGCACATCATCTTCAAAGTGACCTATAGAATGACCATTGGCTTTTGGTCTTAATTCATCCAGCGGTGGATGTTTGCGACCATCAAGCCAAATCCAGCGAATTCCGCTACTGGATTCCATAATCCAGGTGATTTTCTTTTTGTCTACAAGGATTTCCTGTACGCCAATTGAAATCATTGTTGGTAGTGCCGGCGGAATACAGTTGGCAGAGTTATCTCCGCTGTAATCACCTTTTTCACGCAATTTGGTTTGTCTTTCAATATCAAGAGCAATTTCGGGGGTAAATACTGGATCAGTATTAAGTTTCCTGAAGTTTCCTACCGGCTCCCAGACACCAACAAATTGTGACCCGGGCAATTCGTGGGACGAGGCAGATCTGCATAGAAGCAACAAAACGCACAGGCAAAAAGTACTACAGCTTATTCTATTCATCGTTATTATTTAATTGCCGGACCTTCACCGGCTTCCGAAAGAGGTTTACCCAGCATTTTCCCATCGGCTGTAATGACATTTATTAATCCGCCTTTAGACTCCCCTGATTTTGCAGGATATGCATTTACTGTTATTTCATCGCCGGGTTTAAATGTCTTACGACTCCATCCCTTACGTTTCAGGATGTTCGGACTCAAATACTCAATTCTCCAGACAGTTTTCTCACCGTTCTTATCTCCGACCTCTAGATGTAGCCAGATATGTGGATTGGTAAACTGGAATTTTTTGACAGTGCCCTTAAGCTCCACAACTTCTTCAAGGTTAAACATTGCCACCGAGTGGTGCGCAGATAGGGGATATGTGAAAGAAAAACAAAAAAGCGCGAGGAAAACGCCAATATTCCATTTAACATGTTTGAGTTCGTACAGCATAGTGTCACCTCACTTCAATCTATATCTATTAACCAGCAACAGATAACTACAGTTAAGGGGATAATTCAACAAGTTCAATAAAGAATGGCAATCATTTTAGATGTCTAGTCACTTTTTGTCAATCTGGAAGCTGATTATGCCAGTACAGTTTTCGAATCCAGCCGGATTGGAGCACGATCTATCGCAAAAAAGGAAAGCGGTACATCCGTATCAAAATCCCGTTTTTCACCAGTGATGGATTGCGCCAGCATTGAGCCAATGGCTGGAGCCAACTTGAAGCCATGACCACTGAAACCATTGGCAACCCAGAAACCTTCTATCTCGGTGGGTCCTAATATCGGATGAACGTCGTCGCGATTAAAAGTATAGAGCCCACAATAGCCGCGGATCTTTCCTCTGTAGGGTAGATTTGGAAAACGATGATGCAGTGCGTGAAGCTTTGATAATTCGAATTCATCATCGTGTTCTCTTCTGAAGTCGTCAGGATCAGTGACAAATTCTTCTTCGTCCTCTGCCAGCACAGAACCTACAACCAGTTGTCGTCCGCGATTTTGTGTTCGAAAATATATCCCGCCTGCCATATCAACGCATACCGGGATGTCTCCTGTTATCTCTTCTGGTATATCCCTGTATAAAACCTGGATGCGAACCGGTTTTAGTTCCCAGTTTACTTTGAGTCCAACTGCATCGAATATTTGCTGACACCATGGACCCGATGCGTTTATCAATAATGGCGTGGCAATTTTATCGCGGTTCTCCAGTGAAATGCTTTCTACGCGGCTACCTTGTGTTGTGATATCGGCAACACGTGTTTTAAAATACAGATCAACGCCACTTTCCTGACAGGCCTGAACAAGATCCTGTGCAGCATCCACCGGATCAACATATCCACCTTCAAGTTCAATAAGGTTTCGACTCCCACCTTCACAACTATGTGTCTCTCCAGTCTCCAGATCAGGAGCGAGGGTACAGGTACTCATAGATGGGAATCGCTTTTGCATATCCTGATCATCGAGCACCGCTGATGAGACCCCGAAACGCTGCATGCGTTCATGCTCTTTATCTGCCCATGTGCGATCACTACCCGGCATCCAAAGCACACCTTCGTTATGAAAACTGGCTCTGGGTTTCTTCAAGCCAGTAAAGCTTTGCCAGTCCCGGTAAGCATCAATACCATCCCTTGCCAGCACTAACATTTCATCCAGAGAGTAACGGGTTCTGCATACTGCGGATGAAGCGCCGGTAGATCCTTCGCCCACGGCCGCGCCTTTTTCAAGCACTGCAATTTTCAATTTGGAACGTCGTGCAAGCTGCCAGGCAATCGACAGCCCGATTATGCCAGCCCCAATAATCGTTATGTCGTAGTGTTTAATTGGCTATCTGCCTTTGAAATTAAACTAGTCAGAAATAGACAGGACTTCATATAGTTGATGCTCACCACTCTTACCTTTTAGCTCCACCGAACAGGTTTTACCGATTTGAATTTTTTCCTTTAACCGGTCGAACACCGTTTGTGAGACCAATAGTTTCGTGCCGGTTTCTTTATTTGCTGATTCAACCCGGCTGGCAAAATTAACTGCATCTCCAATAACCATCTTCATAGCATTAGAACTATCCTCAAACGAACCGATAACAACATCGCCGCAATGAATGCCCACTCCCATTTGTAAACCCTGCCCGTAGGTTTCCTGCAGGTAGGGTTGCATATTATCCATCGCCTCTAACATTTCCATTCCGCTACGCACGGCATTTTCAATCGCCCAGGATTCCTTTTCAACACCAAACAATGCCATCAAACCATCTCCCATATAATTAAATACTTCACCGTTGTTACGCTCAATAATTAAGCGCATTTGGCATATGTAGCGATTCAACATGTGAATAATATCGTAGGGTAATTGATTATCAGAAAAGGAAGTAAAATCACGAATATCCGTAAACAAGATAGCCACTCTGGTCTCGACACCTGTTGATGAAAATTTGCCGGTATCATCTGACCTCTTTAACATAGCCAGATCAATATCATTATCATCAATAACCAGTCTGCGTATCTTAATATCATCACGCACATAGGACTGACAGGCCAATCGTATATTTGGAGCGAAGCCTAACTTTTTTACTAATTCGTATTCTTCATCGCCCGGCGGTGAAAGTCTATTTTCATCACCATCAATCAGAAGTATTCGGCAAGTGGTGCAACGTGCTTTGCCTCCACAGACATGGGTATGGGGAATACCGGCGCGCAGGGACGCCTGGAGAATGGATTCACCTTCTTCAATTTCAATTGATTTAGCGTCGGAGAGAAATTCTATTTTAGGCATCTCGCCATTCTATTTCCCTTTATGTAGAAAAGCGAACACTACTAAGCATAGGAAATTGCAACTTAAAGAATTCAGATCAGAAATTAGTTGCAATAATATAGAGTATATCTCAGGGCATATTTCGACACAGGAACATAGCTACACGATGGGATTCAAGTACTATTTCGTTTCTCTGATTCAGCAGGCGGTCGTTAAATGTCACGATACCTCGATCCTTCTTACTACACAGCCGCGTGTCCAGAATATCTGTTTCGGCATGGACTGTATCATTAGCTTTCAACGCGTTAGGAAATTTACATTTGATTTCTAATAATCCGACCTGATTTTCCAAAATACCAAGTCGTGTTAACAGGCCCGCTACAAGACCCAGAGTCAATTCACCCGGCGCAATCCTTGTTCCAAATGAAGTTGTTTTTGCAAACTCTTCATCTATGAAGATAGGTTGTGAATGCCCACTGATTGCGACACTCATGGAAATATCTGATTCCGTTACCGTCCTGCCTTTAGTAACTATCTGTTCCCCCTTTTCAAAATCTTCGAAAAACCATTCCTTTATTGCTAAAGTCACTTTGTATCTTCCTGTTTATTATATTTAGTCAGACTATTTTTTGGACTGATATGTTTCACCAGTTCCCGTCTTGATTTTTCCTTCTTTAAATTGTTTCAATGCAATCTTCACCATCTCCCCTTCAGTCAAAAAGTAATTCTCATGAATATGCGCCATTTCCAGTTCGATAGCTTCCCATAAAGGCATCTTGCGTGTCATTCGACACATAGTTTTGGCTGTTTTGTAGGCATTAGGATGTTTATTCGCCAATTTTTTAACCATCTCCCAGGCCGCATCCTCTAATTCATCATGGGGTACTACTTTGGTAACCAATCCCATCCTGTAAGCTTCTTCTGCATCAATGCGATCACCACTTAAACAAAGATACTCGTAATGTTTAGGTAGTAGAAAGTGAGAAACGGCCCATGTCGTTCCACCTGCAGGAAAATGGGCAAAGTTAATTTCAGATAAACAATAACGGGATTTATCCGAAGCGATGGCAACATCACAGAGGGAAACCGGCACGAGACCACCACCATAACTGTGACCATTTACAGCTGCAACGGTAGGCTTTGACATGTTGTATAGTTTTTTATACCACTCAAGAATCGGATCCATCACTGCACGGAAGTTTATTGAATCACTCTGCTCCATCGTCTGAATGAATGACATGTCCAGATCCAGACCAGCGGAAAAACTATCTCCAACGCCAGTTAAAAGAACGCCTCTTATTTCCGGTGTGTTTTCGATGTGTGTAACAACTTCCAGAATTTCCCGACTCATGGTTGGTGAGAAAGCATTTTTCTTTTCCGGTCGATTCATGCGAATAATCGCGATGTCTTCTTTATTTTCAAATATGACCTGTTCGTAACTCATGTTCAAACTCCTGGTAATTAATAATTAACTACAATGTTTATTTCTGATTAATATAAATCTATAAAGCTCCGTGTACTTTTAACTACTTATTCGTTTTAAGCTGACACGCACTACATCAGAACTAGATCCATTCGCATCTGTCAGATCAATAGATATCGGTGTCAGACTATTCAAACTGGGTATTTCTACTTCTTTGGCTATCGGTGTTGCCCAGTGTCCAAACTGACCTATTGCCAGTAAGGTGTCAGGACGAATTCCCTGGCGTATTTCAGCACGCCCTCTTGCCGAACGTAATGATGAAGTAATCTCGATAAGATCACCGTCAGCAATGCCCAGCTTTTCCGCGGTAACCGGGTTAATCACAAGCCCTCGATGACCACCAACATTGCCGCCCAATTCATGTATAAACGGCATCGCCAGGTTACTACCCCAGGCGTATTGCATAGAACGGGCAGTGAGTAACCAGAAAGGGTAATCATCGATTGTCTCCCCTTCCTTAACCGCAGCCTTTTCCCAGATTGCCGGGAAATCACGCCATTCAGGCAAGGCTTCATATTCAGTTAACTGTTCATCCCACCAGTTGATATCGTGCTCATGCAGACGATTACCCAACTGCTTACCAATACGAAACACTCTTTCCTGATAGGGTAATTCGAAACGCAGGTTTTTCTTAACCATGGTCGGATAGAGATACCACTCCAATTGTGAAAAAGGTGCAAATTTGTAGCCCTTTTCTTTGTACCAGTCGAGACCATCTGTCTCCTTGCCATCAGTCAGCTCTGCACTGGCAGACTTACAAATCGCATCCCATATTTCTTCTTTTGAATGTTCAGTATTTTCTTCCAGTGCAAAATCATAGTTTTCTCCCTGCAACTTTATTCCGGTCAATCCCTTGTTAATCATTTTGTTGTAGGTATCAAGATTGCCTGTACGTTTCGCCAGTTCCGTTGCGATCTCTGTGAAATCTTTTGCTTCACCGCGAGGGGGTACGACTGTTTGGCGCAAACCAAAACCATGGTGACACCAGTACTGCTCCATGTAAGTTGTACCACCCATACGAATTAACTGCGTGCTTTCCAGATCCATTGCGTCAGGTAATAGCACATCAGCCATATAATTGGATTCGTCCAGCGTATAAGCAAAGGCAGCGATAAACGGATACTTCGCCATCTTTTCCACCACGCCGGGCGCATCCCAACTGGATATACCCGGATTGGTACGATAGACAAACCAGAAATCCGGCACAGTCGGCTTTGGTAAATTTTCCGGTGGTTCATCCTGAAACAACCAGGGCAAATGTGCAGGACCAAGCGCCTGGCTGGCAGGGAGATCACAAACCAGCGGTACCAGTGTGTTATAGGCATTGCGGCTTTTCGGTTGCGCAGACCAATTCTCTTTGTCCGTTGGATTATGAAACTGTTTCATAAAACCATCTTCACCGGGAAACACACTGGCCGAACGTGTGTGTTGAGGACGATTTAAATATACACAGGTTCCCACAGTACTTCCGGGTACTTCGAATGCACCAACCAGGCAGGCCAACATGGTACGTGCCCAACAACATTGATATGCGCCCCAGCCATTGTTTACAGTTTTCCCTAAAACAACCGCAACCGGTCTATAAGGTAAGGTCATGCCTTCTATTTCAATAGTGGCACCGATTTGCGCGTGTTCCAAAAACTCGTTAGCCACCTTCCTGATCTTTTCTGCGGGAATGTCGCAAATAACTTCTGCCCACTCCGGGCTATAATCCTTTAACATCTCACGCATATCAGCAAAAGCAGGAGAGCACTCTAGCTGTTTGTGTTGCCAACTTTCCTCATCAGCACCAATTTCCAGTGCATCAATATTAAAATTACCGGTCAAAGCCGGATCGATATCGGGTGAGTTATGGGGAACTGCACTATTACTTGTAAGATCCCATACAAGTGGTTCATTGCTTCCAGGATCACGTAAATAAAAACCGTTCGGTCCGATCAAATAGGGTGAAGCCATTCGATGTTTAAGAAAAGGAATGTCCAGTTCTTCTATTTCATGTTCAAACAATAAGACGTAAAGCAATGCATAAAGAAAAGCAGCGTCGGTCTTAGGCTTGATCGGTAACCAACTTGTAGCACTGGCACCGGTAACCGATAAATGTGGTTCAACCTGGATGCGTTTCAATCCACGGGAACGGGCATTGGCATGACGTGACACGCCAACAACCCCGGTTGATGCATCAGTGTTAGCACCACAGGAAATTATATAATTGCATAGAGGTGCATCTGCTGTAACCGTATAACTTCGATGCCAGAGTTCACCAAAAAAATGTTCGGAGTGATAGCACTTGATGCCCTGCCCTGCACCAATGCCATAATCAATCGGCCCAAGAGCGGCCAGAAATGCCATAAAGGTGCCCATATGATATGCAGGTGTACCCGCTTCACCGATACTGACAGCAGTTCTTGGATAACCGGACTCGTCATATAAGCCGGTTTTTTTTATATTATTTAACTTATCCGCAATAATGTCATAAGCCTCGTCCCAGGAGATTGACACAAAACCAGGATCTTCATGCTTTCCCTTTTTCGGGTTCGTACGCTTCATCGGTGTGAGTATGCGATGCGGGTTGTAAGCCTTCTCTACAAGCCCAAATGCTTTTACACATACACGACCATCTGCAGGATGCACACCTTTTAAGGAAAAGTTGGGAATGACTTCTGTGGCAACACCGTCTTCTACTTTTACCTTAAGTAAATCAGGCCCTGCGTTACATTGGTAACAGAAAGTAGAAACATACTTACTCTCAGTTTTTTTATCCTGTTTCACTTTAGATCTTCTTTCTGTTCCAATTTGTTTTTTATCAGCCCTGGCTTTCATTCTGCATCAAACCACGCCTGTATATTTTACCGGTAGCACCCGTCGGTAGAGATTCGCAAAAATTAATCTGCTTCGGTAACTTGAAAGAGGCCAGCAGCTTATTATCTTTGCAATACTGCAAAATATCTTCACCGCTTATCTCTTTATTAGCAACAACAAAGGCTTCTATTCGCTGTCCCCATTCAAGATCGGTTTTACCGATCACTGCAACCATGTCCACGGCAGGGTGTTGCATAAGACCTGCTTCAACTTCTTCTGCGTGTACTTTCAAACCACCACTTATGAT
>JABHFC010000309.1 GCA_018676275.1 Gammaproteobacteria bacterium
AACCACGAGATGAGAGCGTGAGCCCAGAATGAATTTTTGTTCGGTTCGATACTGCTGAACTTGACGTGATTCTCATCAAGAATACCAATAAGCGGTGTGTTGTCTGTTTCGGGGCTGTAGGTAACAAAGGCATTACCGTCCGAGTACTGTCCATTCAGAGTACTACCATCGAAAGTCACCGATTCAACCTTGCCGGATTTAACATCCACCAGAAACTGCGAATAGTCCACTTTGCTGCTGTAGCCCTCTACACCAAAATTACGGAAAACCATCATCAATACAACCGCGATGATTATCCATAACAGCATATTTTTTGCCATGTCGTTCAAACTTACTTCCTCTCTTTCGTCGAGCTACTAATATTTATTGATGGTAATTGTAGCAATCAGCACCTGTTTCATCGTCCATCAAGCATCGAACTGAATCAAATGCTGAGTCAACTATACCTGATAGCCTCTGGCCAAAACATAAAATTCCCGTGAACTGTCCCGGGATGCCTGCGGCTTTCTTACCATAACCTTTTGAAATCTATTGGCTAATTCCTTTTTAAATTGATCGGTCCCTTCACCCTGGAACAACTTAACCAGAATATCCCCACCCGGACTTAATACTTCGTCGCTGAAAGACAGCACTAGTTCCGCCAGATACATACTGCGAGCCTGATCACTGCTTCTCACTCCACTTAAATTGGGGGCAATATCTGATAATACAAGGTCGGCCCTTGCACCATTCAACCCAGACATGCATGCCTGTACTACTTCATCTTCAGTAAAATCCCCTTCAATGAAGAGTACTTTGTCAACGGGCTCCATTGGAAGTATATCGACAGCAACAATCTTTCCCTGCGGACCTAGCTGTTCACTGGCATATTGCGACCAGCTGCCGGGGCTTGCCCCGACATCAACGACGGTTTGAACATTACGAAAAAGTTTGTCCTTTTTATCGATCTCGGACAATTTATAAGCAGCCCTGGAACGATAATGCGAGGCCCGGGCCTGTTTTGCGTAAGGATCTTTTTCCTGTCGATGAAGCCAGCTTTTGTTGCTCTTAGCCATTATTTTGGAGGCCTGTTATCACAGACAACACCGGAGTTCCGCAAAAGCGGGTGTTGAGCTAAATATATTTCACTTCCAGTATTTCATATTCCTTAACACCGCCGGGTGCATCAACACCCGCAATGTCTCCTTCCAGCCTTCCAATCAAGGCACGTGCAATCGGCGAGGTAATGGAGATCAGTCCCTGATTAATATCAGCCTCCTCTTCTCCTACGATCTGGTAAGTCACTTCTTCATCATTTTCCAGGTTCATAAGATCAACAGTTGCACCAAAAACAACTTTGCCACCTGCATTGAGTGTCGTGACATCTATAATTTGTGCGTCAGCCAATGCAGATTCAATCGTGTTGATACGACCTTCGGTAAAACTTTGCTGCTCACGCGCAGCGTGATACTCAGCATTTTCACTAAGATCACCATGAGCACGAGCCTCAGCTATAGCTTCTATAATTCTTGGGCGATCTATTGTTTTCAATTGTGTTAGCTGTTCGCGCAAACGCTCTACGCCTTTCGATGTCATTGGTGATTTACTCATGCTTTTAATCCTCTGTGCAATTCTTGCAAACAATTAACCTTGTCAGAAACCTTATCCTGCAGTGTATGAACAATAGCTTTAGCTGCCGAAATAGTTGTCACATAAAAAACCTTATGTTGTAAAGCCGTACGCCTGATTGAATAAGAATCGGCAATAGTCCGCTTACCTCCAGTCGTGTTAATAATCAAACTAATGTCATCATTTTTCAACATATCAACAACATGTGGTTGACCCTCGCGAACTTTATTTACACCGACACAATCCAGACCAGCATCTATCAACATCTTTGCAGTTCCGTGAGTGGCACACAAACTAAAGCCAACCTCATGTAATTGCCCGGCGAGTTTTAAAGCATCTGGTTTATCAATGTCTCTGACACTGATAAATACCAGGCCACTGCGCGGTATAACTTCCCCTGCCGCAAGCGTAGCCTTATAGAACGCCTCTCCAAAGCTGTCTCCAACACCCATAACTTCACCTGTAGACTTCATCTCAGGTCCCAACAAAGGATCCACACCTGGAAACTTGATAAAGGGGAACACTGATTCCTTTACTGAATAATAATCAGGCTTGCCCGCAGCTTCTACATTCTGCTGAGCCAAAGTTTGACCAACCATAACCAATGCAGCGATTCGCGCTAACGGCTTGCCGGTCGCCTTCGACACATAGGGAACAGTCCTGGATGCTCGTGGGTTTACTTCTAAAACATAGACATCACTGCCCTGTATTGCAAACTGAGTATTCATAAGTCCAATAACATTAAGCCCCCTGGCCATTTTTCGGACTTGCTCGGCAAGTTCTGCCTGTAATTCTTCGCTTAAACTATAAGGTGGTAGTGAACATGCAGAATCACCTGAATGCACACCGGCCTGTTCAATATGCTCCATAATGCCACCGATAATTACTTCTTCGCCGTCAGAAATCGCATCAACATCGACTTCAATCGCATTATCCAAAAATCGATCCAGCAATACCGGTGAATCATTGGAAACCGCGAAAGCTTCGCTCATATAATTACGCAAGTCTGCTTCGCTATAGACTATTTCCATTCCGCGACCGCCGAGAACATAAGATGGTCTGACCACAAGTGGATAGCCAATCTCGTCCGCCAGAGTGACGGCTTCCTCTTCTTCACGTGCTGTTCGATTTGGTGGTTGCTTCAAATCAAGATCGTGTAACAATTTCTGGAAACGTTCCCGATCTTCGGCAAGATCAATTGAATCCGGTGATGTGCCGATAATTGGTGCACCAGCTGCCTCCAGATCACGGGCCAGCTTAAGCGGTGTTTGACCACCGTACTGAACGATAACACCCTGCGGTTTTTCGATGGCAATGATTTCCAGTACGTCTTCAAGTGTCAGTGGCTCAAAATATAATCGATCAGAAGTATCATAATCCGTCGACACAGTTTCCGGGTTGCAGTTAACCATGATAGTTTCGTACCCCGCCTCACGCATCGCCAAAACTGCCTGTACACAGCAGTAATCAAATTCAATTCCCTGTCCGATACGGTTTGGTCCGCCACCCAGCACCATAATTTTATCTTTATCAGTGGGTGCAGACTCACATTCTTCTTCGTAAGTTGAGTACATATAGGCAGTAGTCGCAGAAAACTCTGCAGCTACAGAATCCACTCGTTTATACACTGGTCGTATTTCGTTCTGGTGACGTAATTCGCGAATATGCTTTTCAGAACTGTTGCACAAGCTGGCCAGACGCCTATCAGAGAACCCTTTACGTTTTAAGTCATATAATCTTTCTGCAGCCAGTGATCCCAGCCCAGCCTTGCTCAGAATAGACTCTTCATCTATCAAATCTTTTATCTGCGTCAAAAACCAGGGATCAATACGACTGCACTCATGAACCTCTTCTACACTCATGTCTTGTCTGAATGCATCTCCCACGTATAACAGTCTTTCACCTCTGGGCACGCGCATTTCGTTTCGAATATTTTCAAGTAGATCTTCACTGTCGGTCGCAGTCACAACTTCATTCAGACCATCAATTCCAGTTTCCAGTCCACGCAAGGCTTTTTGCAGAGACTCCTGAAAAGTTCTGCCGATTGCCATTACTTCACCCACTGACTTCATTTGTGTGGTCAGACGATCATCTGCTCTTGGAAACTTTTCAAAAGTAAAACGTGGGATTTTGGTAACAATATAATCTATGGTCGGCTCAAATGATGCGGGGGTCGCACCACCTGTGATTTCATTATCAAGCTCATCAAGGGTGTAACCAATTGCCAGTTTTGCGGCAACCCTGGCAATCGGAAATCCGGTCGCTTTTGAAGCCAGAGCTGAAGAGCGCGAAACACGAGGATTCATTTCGATGATTATCAATTCACCATTTTCAGGGTTGACTGCAAATTGAACATTAGAACCACCGGTATCAACACCAATCTCGCGCAACACCGCAATGGACGCATCGCGCATGATTTGATATTCCTTGTCAGTTAGCGTCAAGGCCGGAGCGACAGTAATAGAATCTCCAGTGTGTACACCCATTGGATCGAGATTTTCGATGGAACAAATAATGATGCAATTGTCCTTACAGTCTCGAACCACTTCCATTTCATATTCTTTCCAGCCCAGAGCAGACTGATCAAGCAACACCTCATTAGTCGGAGATGCATCAATACCGCGAGTACAAAGATCGACAAACTCTTCCCGATTGTAGGCTATGCCACCTCCGGTACCACCGAGCGTAAAAGAAGGTCTGATTATTATTGGAAAACCAATTTCTTCTGCAACCTTATTTGCCTGCTCCATATCATGTGCGATACCGGAACGCGCCATAGACAAGCCAATTTTTTCCATGGCAACGCGGAATCGCTCTCGATCTTCTGCCTTGTCGATTGCATCTTGAGATGCGCCTATGAGTTCAACGTCGAATTTCTCCAGCACTTTTTCCCGCGCCAGATCCAAAGCACAGTTCAAAGCTGTCTGCCCACCCATTGTCGGTAATAAGGCATCAGGTCTTTCTTTTTCAATTATGCGAGCAACAGTCTGCCATTCCACAGGCTCAATATAAGTTGCATCTGCCATATCCGGATCAGTCATGATCGTCGCCGGATTAGAATTCACCAGTATTACCCGGTAGCCTTCCTCGCGAAGTGCTTTGCAAGCCTGTGCCCCTGAATAATCAAATTCACAGGCCTGACCTATAATAATAGGGCCAGCACCGATGATCATGACGCTGTTAATATCAGTTCTTTTAGGCATGCCTGTTTTCCGAAAATAATATTGCCGCAGGGCAATCGAAATCCGCTTTGATTATTTTTATCATCTGTTGTTTTTCATCAAACCTATGAATTGTTCAAACAAGGGCATAACATCGTGTGGACCCGGACTGGCTTCAGGATGGCCCTGAAAACCAAAGGCAGGTAAGCTGATATGCTCTATCCCCTGTAATGTGCCATCAAATAGTGATCTGTGAGTTGCCCGTAAGTGTTCCGGTAAACTTTTTTCATCAACTGCGAAACCATGATTCTGACTGGTGATCATTACCTGTCCCGTAGCAATATCCAGCACCGGATGATTTGCACCATGATGTCCGCACTTCATCTTCATGGTATGTGCGCCAGTTGCCAGGGCTAACAACTGGTGTCCCAGACAAATACCAAAAGTCGGGATCTTCTTAGCCAATATTTCCTGAATCGCTGCGATAGCGTAATCACAGGGATCCGGATCACCCGGGCCATTCGAGAGAAATACGCCATCTGGCTTTTCATTTAATACTTCGCTTGCCGGTGTGGTTGCCGGCACCACCGTCAGACGACATCCAAGTTGCGAAAGTATCCGCAGGATATTGCGCTTTACACCAAAATCATAAGCAACTACATGCCATTCTTTATCTGCAGGATCAGTTTCATCCGGCAAACCATCCTGCAAACTCCAGCTACCCTGGTTCCAGTTATATTTTTCACCAGTGCTGACGACTTTGGCCAAATCCATTCCTTTCAAGCCCGGAAACGCACGTGCTTTTTCCAGAGTCTCCGCTTCATCAATGCCATCGCCTGTGGCGATGCAGCCATTTTGTGCGCCCTTGTCTCTGAGGATCCGGGTCAATCGCCGCGTATCTATGTCGGCTATGGCAACAATACCCTGTTCTTTCAGATAACTATCAAGCGAGAGTTCTGAACGCCAGTTACTTAGCTGTAAAGGTAAGTCACGAATAACCAGACCAGCCACATTGATTGCACCCGACTCATCATCCTCATTATTGGTCCCAACATTCCCAATATGAGGTTGTGTCAGTGTGACAATTTGCTGACTATAGGAAGGGTCGGTAAGAATTTCCTGGTATCCGGTAATCGCAGTATTAAATACAACTTCGCCTACGGTTTGTCCTGCTGCACCAATGGAACGTCCACGGAACAAGCTACCGTCTTCCAGAGCAAGTAGTGCTGTGTGCTTCAAATATGTCTCCATTTACCAGGGTTGCACATAATAAAACGGGAGCAATCTCTCGATCACTCCCGTTTCAACGAATTCGATTAATCTACGCAAGACGACTACATCGGGTAGGTAGTCGCTATATTATAGATGGTTCATCGACATCTATAAATAGCCTCCCCGATTATTTTTCATATGAGCCAGTTCTATTTTCGCTTTCCGGGCATTTTCGCTAACAATCCGGTGCTGTGCCGAGAAACTGCTAATTTGCGTTACTATTATGCCTGTGTTGTAGCCCTCGTAAAACTCGAGCAAAACCAGCGTCGCATCAGGATTCTATATTGAAAGAACAGTTCAAAATCTCGTCAATCCCGGAAAATGGCTGTAAAGGTCTGAGCGTCAAGCATGGTATGGATGAAATAAAAGTAATAATTGTTCGCCAGGGCACTGAGATTTACGCATATCAAAACACCTGTCCCCATACCGGTGTCAATCTGGACTGGATACCTGATCAGTTCCTCGACATTAGCGGCAAGTTAATCCAATGCTCCACTCATGGCGCTTTATTTCAAATTACTGACGGTTACTGCATTTCCGGTCCCTGTGCAGGTCAAAACCTACGGCCACTTAAGCTAAATATCAAAGGCGAGGGTTTTGAAATCGATTTTAGTTAGAAGACAGATATACCTCCTGATCATCATCATATGGGCCATTTTTAAAGGGCTAAACGATGTTTTAACCCTAAATTATTGCAATTATGGTATTTTTGCTATTGTATATAGGAGATATTGATGGAAATAAATGACTCAAAATCAGGCTTATGCTGCTATAAAATATTCGCTTATTGCTAACCCCCTACTAGGGTCTGTTTATCTTTTAGCTTCATCACTGTTGAGTCTGAAAAAGCGCCAATCAAGGCGCGAGGAGA
>JABHFC010000310.1 GCA_018676275.1 Gammaproteobacteria bacterium
AACACCTGACAATTGTGTTATTTATATGGATGTACGTACCTTGCCTGATAAGTTTCCGTTAGAAGCTTATAACGAGGTTCGAGATCTGATAGATCGAACAGTTGCCGCAAATGTTGAGTTGCAAGGCACAAAGGTGGAAACATTTATGACAACACCGGGCACATCGATACCAGAAGATCATGACTTGATTACGACCATTCAAACAGCGCATAAAGATCAGCTTGGTGTAGATCCTGTTATCGGTACTGAAGTCTGGATGTCAGATGCGGCTCATATGAATCGTTACGGTATCCCAACAGTTAACTATGGATCTGCGGGTCGTATTCGTTCTGGTGGCGGTGGCTTTTCTACTCACCAGGGTGAGGCTGTTCACATTGATGATATGCTCGATATTATCAAGGTATACATGCAAGTCATGATGATGGTTTGTGGCACGGTTGAATGAGATAAAGCTTCGAGCCCGTATATAACATGAAGCAGCAATTGGGCATCGTTAGTAAAGCAGGTCAGGGAGAACGAATTAGCTCGGCTGAAGCATTGTCATTAGCTGAGTTCTCTGATCTGGAACTCATTATAGAAACTGCCGGCTCTATAAGAGATCAATCATATCCCGATCTTGTTACCTACTCTCCCAAAGTATTTATTCCTCTGACACAGCTCTGCCGGGATGTGTGTCATTATTGCACTTTTGCACAGGCGCCAAAGCCTGGAGAGAAAGCCTATCTCAGTGCAGACCAAATACTGAAAATTGCCCGTGCAGGAAAAGAGGCAGGCTGTCATGAGGCCTTGTTTACGCTTGGGGATAAACCCGAACTTCGTTACAAAATTGCCCGTGAAGAGTTAAAAGCACTTGGGCATAAGACAACTCTTTCCTATCTTAAGGAAATGGCACAGCTGGTACTGAATGAAACCGGTTTATTGCCACATTTGAATCCGGGCGTGCTCGAGCATAATGAATTAAATGATTTGCGAAAGGTATCTGTCTCACAGGGCATGATGCTGGAAAGCGCTGCGAAACGATTGTGTAATAGGGGAGGTCCCCATTTTGGCTCTCCGGATAAACAACCCGGTGTCAGGTTAGGCAGCATCGCAGCCGCAGGTTCAACGCGTGTACCTTTTACCAGTGGCATCCTGATCGGCATAGGTGAAAACCGTAGAGAAAGAATAGAGTCCTTATTGGCTCTGCGGGAATTAAATGATGTGGATGGTCATATTCAGGAAATAATCATCCAGAATTTTCGTCGCAAACCTGACACCAAGATGCATGATGCCGAAGAGCCATCTCTGGCTGATCATCTTTGGACTATTGCAGTTGCAAGAATTATTTTCGGTTCAAGTATGCATATTCAAGCGCCTCCAAATCTGATGCCGGATGCCATGCCACAACTGGTTCAGGTAGGCATAGATGATTGGGGTGGAGTCTCGCCGGTGACAGTTGACCATGTTAATCCGGAAGCGGCATGGCCAAGTTTGGAGAAACTCACCGAGGCTACAGAAATAAGCGGCAAGCAACTGGCGGCGCGACTGCCAATTTATCCAAACTATTTACAGAGTATGGATAAGTGGATGGATGCGTCACTACATACACCTGTATTACGATGCATTGACTCTGAGGGATATGCTCGCACGGATAATTGGACACCCGGTGCTGGATTGCCGATTCCAACAATCAGAACGCCAAAGATATCGATAAATATCAAAAATGCAATAAGCAACCTGATAGATAAAGCAGGCAGTGGTGCACGTTTGAACGAGACGGAAGTAAGCCGACTTTTTTCCGCCCGAGGCGGTCGATTTAAAGATGTTTGCAAAGCTGCGGATGCAATGCGCGTCGATGTGAATGGCGACGTTGTTAGTTATGTCAGTAATAGGAATATTAATTACACCAATATTTGTTATTTCGGCTGTGGTTTTTGTGCATTTTCAAAAGGACGAGTAGCGGAAAACCTGCGCGAACGAGGTTATAACATCAGTCTGAAGGAAATCCAGGAGCGGACTCAGGAAGCGTGGCAACGCGGTGCAACGGAAGTATGTTTGCAGGGAGGTATACATCCTGATTACACAGGCGAAACATACTTATCTATTGCTAAAGCAATAAAAGAGGTGCAGCCGGATATTCATATTCATGCCTTTTCGCCATTAGAAATCACCCATGGTGCGGAAACACTGGGGCTGTCATTGGTTGATTATCTACGTGATTTAAAAAAGGCAGGCTTGAGCACATTGCCAGGCACCGCAGCTGAAATTCTGGATGATGAGATAAGGCAGATTATCTGTGCTGATAAAATAAATACTCAGCAATGGCTGGACGTTATGCGAGCTGCACACTCTGTTGGCATACGCTCAACATCCACAATTATGTTTGGGCATGTGGAGTCACCCGTAAACTGGGCCAGACATTTATTACGTCTGCGCGATTTACAAGAAGAGACTGGTGGCTTTACCGAGTTTGTGCCTTTGCCTTTTGTACATATGGAAGCACCTTTATATCGTAAAGGTCGAACCCGTATAGGCCCGACTTATCGTGAGACTTTGCTGATGCATGCTGTGTCTCGTTTGGTACTTTATCCTTATATAAATAACATTCAGGCATCCTGGGTAAAAATGGGCAAAGACGGTGTTAAAGCTGCCTTGCAGGCAGGAGCCAATGACATGGGTGGTAATTTGATGAATGAAAGTATAAGCAAGGCAGCTGGTGCAAGTCATGGACAGGAATTTGAATCCGGTGATATGGAGACTTTAATCAGGTCGATCGGTAGATGCCCGGAACAAAGAACCACCTTATACGGAAGACCTGCAAGCGGAGCCGTATTTCTTCATGACGCGATATTATGTAACGCGTAAAACTGATTGAGGTAATGCCAGAGCCTTGTTCAGGTATAACAATCACGTACAGTATTTCTCGAATTTCTGTTTATTCGGCAACCAATAATCGATTACAAAAAAGCTATGACAAGTAAAAAGCAAATAACAGTTTCAGATTACATCCTGCGGCGACTGAAATCACAGGGTGTTGATCATGTGTTTGGGATTCCTGGTGATTTTATACTGCCATTTTTTGAAGTAATGGCGGATAGTGATATGGAACAGATCGCTGCCTGTAATGAGATGAATGCAGGATATGCTGCAGATGGTTATGCAAGGCTAAAGGGACTGGCAGCCGTTGCAGTAACATATGGTCCGGGTTCATTCAGTTTGGTTAATGCGGTCGCTGGCGCATTTGCTGAAAGAGTGCCCTTGCTTGCTATTTCCGGGGGACCACGTACGGAAACCTATAAAAATCAACCGGCGCTTCATCATTTATTACCTGAGAAGTACGACGCCTCAATCAATATTTATAAGCAGATTACTGCGCATTGTGCACTCATTAATGATACGCAGCAGGCCGCTGCAGAAATAGATAAAGCCCTGACTATTTGTTTAGAACAAAGCCGACCTGTCTTTCTTGAAATACCAGTTGATATTCAACTGACCATGGTAGATGAACCAGAGCCATTGGTATTCGACCGGGAAAATACTAAAGATGATGCAGCGCTTAATGATGCCCTGCAATTCATTGTGAAACGAATTAAGAAGAGTAAACGGACTGTCATATTACCGGGACATGAAATACACCGTGCCGAGCTACAGAACAAACTCATTGAATTGCTGGATAAAACAGGGATTCACGTTGGCTCCATGTTTATTGGTAAAGCTGATTATCTTGAACATTTGCCTTGTTGTATTGGTGCCTATCAGGGCGCAGGTAGTCCAAAGGAGGTGAAGGAGTTCGTAGAAGAAGCTGAGACAGTTGTTTTTCTTGGAACGGTACCATCGGATTTTAATCTTGGTGGGTTTACCGCTAAATTAACGGAGCAGCAAAAGATCGTGATCTGGAACGATAAAGTAAAATGTGATGACATCAGCTTTGAAAATATTCCGATAACAACTCTTTTGAATAAGCTGGTTGATGAACTCCCCGATGGCGAGCCTGATGCAAATGCACCAGTGCAACAGTTTTCACACAGGACTGCAGCTGAGTATATTGCCGATGCTGATGCGGTTATGACCAACAAGCGCTTTTACGATCGTATGGCAGGGTTTTTCAAAAAAGACGATATTGTTCTTGCAGACGCGGGTTGTGCAATAAATTCCACCCATATGCAATTGCCTGAAGGAGTAGATTATGTTGCGTCCTGCTATTGGGCGTCTATCGGTATGGGTTTTGGAGCGACCCTGGGTGCCTGTATGGCAGCGAACGAAAATCAGAGAGTCATAGCGTTGGAAGGCGATGGTTCTTTTCAGATGACGGCACAGGAATTGTCGACTATTGCTCGATACGGTAAATCAGCAATTGTGTTTGTAGTTAATAACAAAGGTTACACAGCCGAACGCCTGATACATGATGGTCCCTTTAATGACATACCTGCATGGAACTATCATCAATTACCCGCAGCCTTTGGCGGTGGGGATGGAATTGAGGTGCATACTGAAGGCGATCTGGAAATGGCGCTTGAGCGAGCAGAGACATGGCAGGGGCCAGGTCCGCTTTTAATTGAAGTCCATATTGATCCCTGGGATGCGTCAGAAGCGTTTAAACTAATGAGTGAGGCCTTAAGAACTAAATAACAACATTTTTATTATCATAATTTGGTTAAGAGGATTGTTAACATGTTAAAAAAGTATATAAAAGTTATTTCCACGGTCATTATTTTTGGCCTATACCTGAATGCATGTGGTCAAAGTGATTCCGAGGTGTCACAAGATGAAGTGGTGGCAGCGACGAAGAAGGTAGAAGAAGAACAGACAGCTTCTCTTTCTGTTAATAGTGAGCCAGCTGCGGAAGAGGTGAAAGGCATGTTGGATGTGGCCAGTCAAAATGCAGATGAAACCATTGCCACTGTAAAAGAACAGACACAAGAGTCGATGATTGATATTAAAGCTTCAGCAGAGGAAAAAGTGGCTGAAGTCGTTGCAGCTGCAACCGCAACTGACAAGCCCTATCAGGTTGTTGATGGAAAAATCAGTCAGAATGCTGTTGAAGGCTGGAAAACCTATAATGGTGGTGGTTGTGGTGCATGTCACGGTAAGGGCGCTGTTGGTTCTGTCGGCCCTAATATTGGTGAAAGTGTGGCTACAAAATTAAGTAAGGAAGAATTTGTTAAAATTGTTACAGAAGGTAAACCGGGAACATTAATGCGTCCAAATAAGTTGAATAAACGGGTGATGGAAAACATGGACAATCTTTATGCTTACCTGCATGCACGTGGAGATGGTGTGCTTGGCCCCGGCAACCTGATCAAACTCCCTCTAGGAAAATGAAGAATAATAGTTAATTACAATTCAGGAAAAACAATGAAACTTCCCCACGAACGTTTTGAGTATTCTGCGCTACCACAGCGAAAGCCGATTACATTACCTGACGGTGCCCGTATGGCTGTATATGTAATGGTGAATATTGAAGAATGGAATATTCAAAAGCCCATTGCCAGGGAATACGTCCCCTCACCAGCAGGCGTGACTACCGTTCCTAATATCCCCAACTGGGCCTGGCATGAATATGGAATGCGTGTTGGTATCTGGCGCATGATTGATGCATTGGAGAAACGCAAGATTAAAGCCAGCGCCTCTATTAACGCACGTGTTTGTGAAGGTCCAGGTGAACCCGTAGCTCGAGCTATTCGAGATTTGGGTTGGGATTTTATGGGGCACGGCTATGCCCAGGCGGCAATGCATGTTGTTGAAGATCAACGTGCAGTTATTCAAAAATCCTTCGATGTTTTGAAAGAATATACCGGAAAAGCGCCAAAGGGGTGGTTGGGACCGGGACTGCACGAAACACTTGATACGCTGGATTATCTGTCGGAAACCGGTTTTAAATATGTATGTGATTGGCCAATGGATGAACATCCTTTCGAAATGCGTACCAGTGCCGGATCGATCACCGCAATGCCGTATTCTTTTGAGTTAAGCGACCTACCAATGATGGCGGTACATGCCTATGAATCAGAAACATGGCTGAACCGTACGATAGATCAATTTGATCGTATGTATGAAGAAGGCGAAAGCTCACCAAGAATCATGTCAATGGGCGTACACCCCTATATTATGGGAGTCCCGCATCGAATCAAATATTTCGAGGCAGCTCTGGACCATGTTCTGAAAAAGAAGGATGTGTGGTTTGCCAGCGCAGATGAAATATACAACTGGTATAAAGGCGAGAATAGCTAGATTTGCCTGATTAGACCCGTATCCAAATAAGCCTGTTAGAACCAGTGTAATAAAGACTGGAATCAGGCATTATCAGACAATTGCCAGCACTCTGGCAGTCAAGACAATTGCGTGTGAAAGCGTTATTGTTTTCAATATTATCAATGGTGATAAACCACCCTTTTTCGAGAGTATTCCACTATGAGCAGCGAAATTACACAAGATCAAATCTGGACCAGTGAAATTAACAGCCAGGACAGTATTCAATCACCTTTTGACCGTTCAAAGACGGTACGTTTTTATGACACGACTTTGAGAGACGGCGAACAGTCTGTCGGTGTTTGTTTCAACCCCGATGAGAAATATGAAATTGCCTGCAAATTGGCTGAACTGGGAATTGGTCGTATTGAATCCGGTTTTCCACGAGTTTCTGAAGATGACACAAAAGCGGTTGAACGTATTCTTGCTGCGGGGCTGTCATCCGAGATTTGGGGTTTTGCCAGATGTGTAATAGCGGACATTGATGCCCACATCGAATTAGGCACCGAATATTTGTTGATCGAGATATCGACCAGCGATATAAAAATGGAAGCTTATGGTTTTACACGTGAAAAAGTACTGGAACGTGTTGTTAACGCAGTCAAGCATGCAAAAAGTAATGGCATTAAGAAGGTCAATTTTTTCGCAGTTGATAGTACACGCAGTGATTTACCTTTTCTGAAATCTGTATACGAAGCGGCACTTGATGCTGGAGCGGATGAGATTTCAGTGGTGGACACCATTGGTGCCTGTGCTCCTGAAGCTGTTGAGTGGTTAATTCGTGAAATTAAAAGCTGGGTGGGTGACACGCCTGTTCATTGGCATGGCCATAATGATTTCGGTCTGGCATGTGCTTCTGCAATTGCGGCAGTACGCGGTGGTGCAGACTGGATCCAGGGAACAATTAACGGCATGGGCGAACGTGCTGGTAATGCTGATATTTGTGAAGTGGCTTTGGCATTAAAGTGTCTTTATAACGTACCGGTTGAACTTGACCTGGCCAAGGCACGCGAAGTTTCGAAAATTGTACAAAAAGCAGGTGGCTACAAGGTTGATGGCTGGAAGCCGGTAGTTGGTGAATACTTGTATACGAGAGAGAGTGGTGCAGTTGCAAATCAATTTCACATTCCAGCTGCTATCGAACCTTATTCTTCAGATATTGTTGCTGCAGAACGTAGAATTGTCCTTGGCAAGAAGAGCGGTCTTTCCAATGTTGATCTGAAAGGCAAGGAACTTGGGCTGGATATTCCCGAAGATAAACGCGGTGATGTATTAGCCAAAGTAAAAGATATTTCTGTCAAAGACAGCCGTCTTGTTACTGATGACGAATTCCGCAATATAGTAGCAGCCCTTTAATTTAATATTTAAACCACAAACATTTTATTCAGATGAAACTGGAACGCGTATGTGTTGTTGGCGCTGGCGCCATAGGTAGTTTACTTATAGGTCACCTTGGTACAGTTGTAGAAACGACCGTGCTTACCAGGAGAGAGGAACATGCCTCAAGCCTGAACGAAAAGGGCCTGAAAGTAAGCGGGAAATCAGAATTACAAACCACTGTTAAAGCGTCAACCAAGCCTGCAGACCTGGGTGACATTGACCTGGTGATTATTGCAACAAAGGCACTTGCAGTAGAAGCCAGTGCAAAAATGATAGCTGGTCACTTTCCAAATGCTCATGTGCTGATGATCCAGAATGGACTTGGCTGTGAAGAGATAGTTAGCAAGTACGGAGGCTGGCCTGTTATTTCTGCTGTGACCTTCATGAGCGGTACCCGTCATTCTGATACGCATGTTGAGTATGAACTGGATACTGCTACCTGGATGGGACCCTGGGCAGAGAGCAATGCCCGTTACGATGATGTAAAGCAGATTGAAGAGTTGGTAAACAAGTCTGGCCTGATCGCAGAAGCCTACGAAGATTTACTGCCACATCAATGGTCCAAGCTGATTTTTAATTCAGCTATTAACAGTATTTCTGCGGTAACCGATTTACCACATGCGAAACCCTTTGCCGTGCAGGATAATATTGAAGATCTTGGTCACCTTGTTTTAAACATGATGAACGAGGCAAAGGAAATTGCCGCCGCCCGTGGTGTTATATTGGCAGATGATCCCTGGAAGATGAATGTGAATGCGGTAAACAAAGGCAGCACTAGCGGGGAAGACTATGCCCATGTACCTTCGATGCTGGATGATGTACGTAACAAAAGACTGACGGAGGTCGACTGGATTACAGGTTCTATCGTCAGGGAAGCTAAAAAGGCGGGGGTGCCAGCACCCTATCATGAAACTATGTACAGGTTGGTGAAAGCACACGAGGCCAGCTGGACATTTGAAAACACAAGTCACTAAGAATCAGAAAAGCAGGGGTTGATATGAAAGTTTGTATTATTGGTTGTGGTGCTATTGGCAGTCTTTATGCTGCCCATCTTGGTAAACTCGATGATGTTGAGGTCTGGGCCTACGATCTTAACCAGGCACATGTTGATGCAATAAATGAAAATGGTTTGCGCTTGACGGGCTTGAGTGATTTCACTTCAAAGATAAACGCGCGCAGTAGTGTGGATGAAATACCCGAATGTGATTTTGGTATTATTGCCACGAAGACCATGTTCACCCATTCCGCGATGGAAGCGGTAGTACCTATATTTAAAAACGGCGCTGTATGTTCCGTGCAGAATGGAATAGGTAGCGAAGAAATAGTCGCTGAGTATGTGTCAAAGGTTATTCAGGGCACTATATTCCCGGCAGGACATATTACTGAGCCTGGCGTAGTTAATCATGATGCAGGCGGCAAGACCTGGATAGGTCCGTTTGCAACAAATCCTGCCTCTATGAAGGAAGTGGAACAACTTGCCGACGCGATTAACAGAAGTGGCATGGAATGTCTGGCTATGGAAGATGCGCGCGGCGCTCAATGGACCAAGGTTATTTTTAATGCTGCATCCAATGCTGTTGCCTCGATGACCCGTCTTCCTCATGGGGTCAACTGTGACCAGCCGGAAGTACGCAAGCTTATGTCGGTGATTATGGCAGAAGGGATAGCTGTTGCCGAAGCACTTGGTATTACCCTCGATAGTGATCCGGAAGCATTGACTGATTTTGGTAGGGAGAAGGCATACTATCATCCACCGAGCATGTTGCAGGATGTAATGGCAGAAAGACAAACGGAAGTAGATGTGCTCAATGGCGGCATTGCCAGTTACGGAAAAGAACTTGGCATTCCCTGTCCAATGAATGAGGCAATGACAGCCTTGATTAAAGGACTGGAATTCTCATGGAGTCTTGAGATCCCTGAAAAACATTAAATAATTAATTTAGTAAACGAGGAATTGTTATGACCGATTATGTAAATCCTTATCGCCCCAGCCAGGCTGAAATAGACAGACGTTACGCCAACACACGCGCAGCAATGGAAAAAGCTGGTCTCGATGCCCTGGTTATCAGCGGTAGTGAGTACAGTGGTTTTGAAGGAGCTATCAGGTATATGTGTGGTTTTCATATTCTGCATCGCTATGCCTATGTAGTTATTACAAATAATGCTGATCCAGTATGTGTATTCCCTCGTGAGGCAACCTGGGTAGGAGATCATTCTGCAACTTTTATCGAAAATCGCGAATTCCCATCTCATTGTGGAGAATGGATTGCAGATTATCTGAAAGAAAAAGACTCGAAGAAAGTAGGTGTTTATGGTCTTGAGTACATTATTAACGTACGTGATTACAAGGCAATCGCTGCCAAAGACTTTGAGATTATCGATTTTGAGATTCCTTTCGATTATTCCCGCGCACAAAAAAGTGATGAAGAGATGGCATCTGTACGTTATTCCATGGATATCAATAAGGAAGGTGTGCTCGAAGTCATTAAAAATTATAAAGCAGGAAAAACTGAAGCTGAACTGATGGGAGTCGCAGAGAATGTGTTTGCGGCAAAAGGTTGTGCACGAAATACAATGGACATGGTGCAAATGGGTCCTAATGGTTCACTGGAACCACAGATGATTTTCCCGACACAACGCCCGTTACAGGACAGCGACGGAATGATGTATGGACTGGAAATATCAGGCGAAGGTGGGCACTGGGTTGAGTTTTCACGACCGCTTATGCCGAATGGTATGGATGATACAACTAAAGAAATGATGACGGCTTACCAGGAGTTTCATGAACTG